>JAITEK010000108.1 GCA_031282085.1 Coriobacteriales bacterium | reverse complement strand
CGCCGTCGCGGTCGGAGACCTCGTAGCAGAGATTGGAGCGGATGCCGATAAGCTCGGCCGCCTCCGCTATGGTGAACAGGCTGTCGCGCACGGCAAAGGGGCTTGCGTGATGGTCGATGGCCGAGGTCACACCGTTGCGCACCTCATCGATCATCGGTCCTATGGCGCTGTAATAGACGTCTTCGAGTGTGAGCATCTTGTCGAGCTTCCACCACAGGCCGCGGAGCACCTCGCCAAAGGTGGTTGCCGGCCGGGAGCCGAAGTCTATGCCGCGGGCAAAAGTCGAGTAGTAGTGCATATGGGTGTTGATGAAGCCCGGCATGACGAGTCGTCCGCGGGCATCGAGCACCTCGGCTTGGGGGAACCGCTCCCTGAGCGCCTCGGTTGTGCCTACGGCGGTGATGGTCGTGCCGTCAAAGGCGACCGCTCCGTTCTCAAGGAAGGGGTTGGCCGCGTCTCGCGTGATAACGGTTCCGTTTGTGATGAGTGTTGTCATGGTTGTGCTCCTCAATATCTCGTGCGCATCAGATAATCATAACGCTCGCGGACTGCTCGTATCATCGCCGCGGTGGCCGCAGGGATGGCGGCGGGGAGGGGGCTGGAGTCCTCCAGCTGGGCCTCGATGGTCTCGCCGCCTTCCAGGCGTATCTGGTAGCGTCCGTCGCCAAGAGGCAGAAAGCCCCTGTTCGTGCTCTCGGAGAAGTCCTCCTCGCTCACAAAGACCGTGAGTTTGTCGAGGTAGGGATTGCCGGCCGTGGGGCAGAAGACGCCGCAGTTCCCGCACTCGTTGCACAGGCCATCCAGGTGCAGTATCTGGTAGCGTTGCTCCAAAGACCCGGCGCCGCTACCCGCGCCCTCGGCGTTGTTGAAGCCCTCGCCAAGGTCGATGCAGACATTGGCCCGGTTGGGACAGACATCCACGCAGACCTCACAGACTGTATCGCAGGCCAGGCAGCGTGTGGCGTCCTGCGCGGCATGTCCGGGATTCGGTGTGGCGGCGCTGAGTACGCCCTTCCTCCCCAGCAACTCATCGCGGCAGATGCTCGCCCCAAAGGTCTGGAAGTCGGCCTCCAGGCCCAGTTTGCCAAGAATGTCTTTGGCGATCGCCTTGGCGTCGGCCATCGCCTTAACAACCGTCTTGGGCCCGGCTTTGCAGTCACCGGCGAGATAGACGTCGGGCAGCGAGCTCTCGCAGGCGGCGCTGAGTACGGCAAGGCCCCGCTCGTTGAGGGCCAGGCCGTTTTGGGAGAACAGGGTGGTGTCCACGCCGGCGCCAACGGCGGAGATGATGGTGTCAAAGCCGAGCGTCGCTGTTTTGCCGCAGGGCTGCACGCCGCGCCGACCGCTGGCGTCCATCTCGCCCAGCTCCATGAGGTCGCAGATGAGTTCGCCGTCCTCAAAGCTGCGGGGAGCGTGCAACTCGATGATGCGTACCCCGTCCGCTAAGGCGAGGTCGATCTCTTCGCGTTGCGCCGGCATGAAGCCCTGCGTGCGACGGTAGACGATGGCGGTCTCCTCAACACCTTTGTTGCGAGCCGCCGCGCGGGCACAGTCCATCGCCACATCGCCGCCGCCGATGACGGCAACGCGTGCGCCGAGGTCGAGGTTGAGTTTGGACGCACGGGAGCGGGCGAGGAAGTCGAGCGCATCGATGACCTTTGCGCCGTCGAGGGTAAGGTCGCTTCGGCCCTCCTTCCAGGCGCCGGTCGCCAGGATGAGGTAGTCGTAGTGCGCTTTGAGCTCAGCGAGGTCGTAGGCGGCGGGCGCGTTGAACTCAAGCTCCACGCCATAGGCCCGGGCAAGCTCAACATCCAAGGCGAGCTCCGGATTGCTGATGCGGAACTCGGGGATAACCTGCGAGACGATGCCGAGCGGCTTTTCCCTCATCTCGCGCACAGTAACCGCCACGCCGTTGCGACGCAGGTAGGACGCCGCCGCCAGCCCGGCCGGGCCGGCGCCGATAACGAGCACCTTGGCGGTGGTGCGCAGGGCGGGCGGCTGTGCCATGGTCTCGATATAGGCCTGCTGTGCCGCCAGCGAGGCGGCCTTCTTGGCACTACGTATCTGCAAGGGGTCATCGTAATCGAGACGGGTGCAGCGCGTCTGGCACTGATGGTCGCAAATGGTGCCGGTTACCGAGGGCAACACGTTGTCGTTGACGATGATCGCAAATGCCTGGTCGTAATCGCCCTGGGCTACCTGCTCCAGATAGGCCGGGATCTGTTGCTTGATGGGGCAGCCGGCCATACTGCAAGGAGCCGCAACGCAGTCGAACAGTGGCAAGGGAGCACCCGCCTTGCGGCTGCCGCCCTCACGGTAATCCTTGCGATGGCGCGCGAGGGATAAGGCGGCGACGGCCGTTTTATCCAACAGAGCAACGTCGAGTGTGGTCTGAGTGGGCTCAAGCACTCCCTCGAGCGCCTGTTCAGCGCGTGTCGCCAACTGCTGCATGCGTTCATAGCCGCCCGGTTTGAGAACGGTGGTAGCCATCGTGACGGGGCGGATGCCGCACTTGAGTAAGCGCTCGATATTAAAGGCGTCCGCGCCGCCGGAGTACGAGATCGGTAGTTTGCCATCCAGAGCCTTGCTGAGCCTGTTCGCCACCGTCAGCGAGAGGGGAAAGAGCGACCGTCCGCTCATATACATCTCCTCGCCCGGCAGCTCTCCGCGCTTGATGTCTACCGGGAAGGTGTTGGTTATCTTCACGCCGAAGTCCAGGCCGAGCTCGCCTGCTGCGGTCTGTAGGCGACCGATCATCGCAACGGCGTCGTCAAATTGCAGGTCCTCGACAAAATGATGGTCGTCAAAGGCGATGTACTCGTAGCCCATCTTATCGAGGATGCGCCGCGCCTCGTCGTAACCGAGCAAGGTGGGGTTGCACTTGATGCCCGTATGCAGTTTCTTCACGGTCAACAGATAGTGCGCGATACGCTCGATCTCGTTGGCCGGGCAGCCATGCAGGGTAGAGAGCGTCACGCTGTTGGACACCCGCGCGGAAAGAGCCGCCAGGTCCTCAGCCCCAAAGACGCTGAAGCGACCGAGGTTCTCCCGCAGCCACCCAACGCACTCCGTCCAGACCGCCGTAGATGACGCGTCGCGCATACCCTCAAGGTAATCGTCGATCTTCTTGGACTGGATGCCCTCAAGACTGTAGCCGACGCTCATGTTGAAGACCACATTCGTGCCGAGGCCGAACTCCGCGCCGAGCACGTGTACGGCAACCCAGGCCTTAACGTACTCCTCAAGGGCCTGCTGAACGGTCAGCTCGGTGGACCACTCAACGTTGTAGCACTCGTCGGCGGCGTTGATACAGGGGCGCGCTACGCAGGCGCGCAGCTCGTCGCCGTCCATGGTCTGGACGGTCTTAAGCTCGATGAAGCGGCTGCCAGCCAGATAGGCCGCAACGATGTTCTGCGCCAGCTGGGAATGAGGCCCGGCCGCGGGGCCGATGGGCGAGTCGATTGCCGCCCCATGCCGTGTCATCCGCACACCACTCGTATTGCGGTAGAACTTCCGCTCCCTGACGCCAAAGATACTCTGGCTTTCCTGGTATTCCCCAAGCGCGTGGTCCATCAACGAGCCAAAGGGCAGTGGTCTCATAATCTCACTCATAGATACTCCTTCTTGCATTCCTGCATACTTGCATACCTCGGTCGATACTCATCTTTTTGTGGCGATAAGGGACCGGCGCCGCGTTTCGGGCGCGACGCCGGTCCCTTATGCCGTTTATTCAGTCGTGGCGCTTTCGGTCGCCAACGGAGCTGCTTTTGTCTTATCGCGCTCCCAGAATACCAGGTTGGCAAGGACCGCGACGAGGCAGACGACCAGCGTTGTCTCACTGAAGATAAAGTGCGCCGGTTCGGGGAACAGGTTTACGAGCAGCGGGGTTTTGCTGATGGCATAGCCCGCGCCATAGGTGATGCAGAGGATAAGGATGTTGCGCTCGTTTAAGCCATCCAGGTAGATGAGCTTCATGCCGTTTACCATGATCATGCCGAAGACCGAGATAACGGCGCCGCCGAGCACACAGGCGGGCATGGCGGAGAAGACCGCGCCGATAGGGGGGAAGAAGCCGGCGAGTATCAACACAAAGGCGCCCACGGCCACAACCCATTTGTTAACGACTTTGGTCATGGCGACGATGCCGGCGTTCTGCCCGAAGGCGGTATTGGGGAGGGCGTTGAACAGGGAGGCGAACATGCAGCCCAGGCCGTCGGCGATGATGGCGCCGGAGACCTCATTGGGCTTGGCCTCGCGATTGAACGCCGCCACGGTGATGCCGTTGACATTACCCATGGTCTCAAGACCGCAGATGATATAGAGCAAAGCGATGGTGATGATCGGCCCGAGATGGAACTCAGGCATCACGGCCGGCAGCGGCAGGGACACCCATTGGGCCTTCGTGATGGCCGAGAGGTCTACCATGCCCAAGAAACCGGCCATGACGTACCCGACGATGATGCCGCCCAGGATGGCTATGGCCTTGGAGAAGCCCTTGCCCCAGCGTTGCAGCACGATGATGATCAAAAAGACGGTAATACCTACCAGGAGGTTTTGCCAGGACCCGTACTGCGCGGCTGTGGCCGCCAAATCTGCGGGGACCACCTCGCCCAGCGCCATAAGGGCCTGAGCCTTCTCATGGGCAGCCTGGGGTCCCGCGCCGCCGGCCAGGTACTGTACGCCTACCGGCAGCAATGAGAGGCCGATGGTCAAAAGCACGGCGCCGATGACAAGCGGGGGAAAGAGCCGTTTGAGCGGCTTGAGGAATAAGCCGAGCAGTATCTCCGAGAGCGCGCCTACCAATCCTGCGCCGAAGACCGCTCCCAGACCGTACTCACCCCCGATGGCGCACAGCGCACTGACGAAGACGAAGGAGGTTCCCATAACAATAGGCAAGCCACCGCCGATCTGGAACTTACCGATGCGGATGGGGTACAACTGCAAAAGGGTAGCGACTCCGGAGACGAACATGGCGCACTGCACCATGAGCAACTTTTCCTCGGGCGTAACGATGTTCTCGCCCGTTGCCGCCGAGACGACGCCAGCCAGTATCAATACCGGCGCCAGGTTTCCTACGAACATGGTCAATACATGCTGAAGGCCGAGGGGCAACGCAATGCGCAGTCTCGGCCTTCCTTCCAACTGATAAATCAGCCCCGCATCTTTTGTTGCGGCTGCTTTACCCTCATGGTTCCCTCTCTCTGACATCATTTGACTCCTCACTCTCTCGAATCAACATCTGCACATTCAAACGCATGAGCCCTACGGCACGATACGTGTACCACCCTTTCCTTCAATACCTTGTCTTGCAGATTCCAACATCGTGATGAGCACTTCCCTGCCTGTGCCCGACTGCACAAAGCCCACGGCTGCCTGGATCTTCGGCTCCATGGACCCCTTGCCGAACTGCCCTTCGTCTATGAGCGTACAAGCCTCCCGCACACTCAACTGGTCTAAGGACCGCTGATGATCGGTGCCAAAATCAACACAGACCTTCTCAACAGCGGTAAGGATGATGAGAAGGTCTGCGTTGATGAACTCGGCGAGTTTGGCCGCCGCGAGGTCTTTGTCCACTATGGCCCCCTGGCCGCAATACTGCCCGTCGATAAGCGCTACGGGGATGCCGCCGCCCCCACAGGCAATCGGTATCTGACCGGCCTCCAGCATGCTTATGACAACGGGAGCCTCGAGGATGTCTACCGGCGCCGGAGACGCGACGACGCGACGGTATCCCCGGCCGCTGTCGCTGATGACGGGGATGTTGAGGCTTTGCAGCTTGCGTGCCTCCTCCTCGGTCATAAAGCCGCCGATGGGCTTTGTGGGGTTGAGGAAGGCGGGGTCCTGCGGGTCGACGGCGACCTGCGTGACGATGGTTGCGACCGGTTTGTCGATGCCCCGTTTGTCGAGCTCGCGGCGTATGACGTTTTGGAGGTCGTAGCCGATATAGCCCTGGGTGAGGGCAACACAGACGGACATCGGCAGCACGGGGAAGGACGAATCCGCCTTGGCCGCCTGCTCGAAGGCCATCTCGATCATGCCCACCTGCGGGCCGTTGCCGTGTACGATCACCAGCTCATAGTCGGCCTCAACGAGGTCGACTATGGCGGTCGCGGCTATCTTGGCCGCCCGCATCTGCTCGTCGAGGGACTCTCCCAGCGCATTGCCGCCGAGTGCTACAACGATCCGTTTCCGCTTGCTATCTTCTACAGACATATCCTGACCTCTCAATAGGTAACGCTCCTGTCGATCCTGGGACAAGCCCGGGATGACGGGATAGGGGTTAAAACAGTGCTTCCCTAGCGGGAGAAGCGTGGTGCGCCGGCGGTGATGAGCTCCTCGAACTTGGCGCGCGGGTCGGCTATCTTGCTGAGGAAGATCATTGCCGCGATGATGTAGGGCTTGTGGCTTGCCTCCTTGTAGAGCGGAACGCGATACCGGTCGAAGACCGACGCCGCGACCTCACCCTGCGGGCAGCTGACGCCGGATATATCAGCAGGCAGACAGTGCATATACAGCGCCTTGCCCTCCCTGGTGGTGGCCATGAGCTCCTCGGTGCACTCCCAATCCTTGAAGTTCGCGTTTTGCGCCAACAGCTCGGTCTCCAGGGCCTTGATGCCCGCGCTGTCGCCCTCGCCATACAGCTCGGTGCGTCGCTCCATCGCCTTGAAGGGCGCCCAGCTCTTGGGATAGACGAAGTCGGCGTCGGCAAAGGCCTCAGCCATCGAGTTGGTCTTGGTGAAGCTGCCGCCACTGGTAAAGGCCTGCTTGTGCGCAACTTCCTCAACCTCGGGCATGATCTCGTAACCCTCGGGGTGTGCCAGCACGACATCCATACCAAAGCGGCTCATCAGTCCGATGATGCCCTGGGGCACACTCAGCGGCTTGCCATAGGAAGGCGAATACGCCCAGGTCATGGCGATTTTCTTGCCGCGGACGGCCTCAACGCCGCCAAGGCTGTGGATGATATGGTTCATGTCGGCCATTGCCTGTGTGGGGTGGTCTATGTCGCACTGGAGATTAACGAGGTTCGGGCGCTGCTCAAGGTTGCCGTCCTCAAAACCCTCTTTAAGCGCGCGGGAGACCTCGCGCATGTAGGCGTTGCCCTTCCCGATATACATGTCGTCGCGGATGCCGATGACGTCGGCCATGAAGGAGATCATGTTCGCGGTCTCGCGCACGGTCTCGCCATGGGCGATCTGGGATTTGCCCTCGTCAAGGTCCTGGACGGCCAGGCCGAGCAGGTTGCAGGCCGAGGCAAAGCTGAAGCGCGTGCGCGTGGAGTTGTCGCGGAACAGCGATACGCCAAGCCCGCTGTCGAAGATGCGGCTGGAGATGTTCTGCTCGCGCAGGGCGCGCAGGATGTCAGCGACGGTAAAGGTCGCGATGATCTCGTCGTAGGTATTCTCCCAGGTGAGGAAGAAGTCCTCACCGTACATATCCTGGAACTCAAGGGTGTCCAAGGTGCTGAGAAGGGTCTTGAGGTTAGCCATGGCGGATTCCTTTCCGGATTCTGTCGTCGTGTGTGAAGGTATAAGCGGGCTGTTGTTGGGGCGAACAGGCCACAAGGTTGCGGCCTGTTCGCCGGGGAGAGAAGTGTCTATGCGTCCCGCGTATAGAGCGTGGGGATGGCGGCATAAACCGCGGCGCAACGTACGAGGTCGGCCTTCCAGGTCTTCTCGTTGGGGGCGTGCGCCTGGTTCTCGCGGCCAGGGCCAAAGCCGATGCAAGGGATGTTGTTGCGGCCCATGATGGCTACGCCGTTAGTGGAGAAGGTCCATTTGTCGACCTTGGGCTCACCGTACAGGCCGCGGTAGGCCTCTATGGCCGCCTGTGTGGGAGCGGCGTCGGCCGGAATCACCCACGTGGGGAAGAAGCAGTCGATGGGATAGAGCAGGCCGGTGTAGCTCGGGCGCTCATAGCGGTACATCGAGACCTCGGCGTTGTGCTTCTTCACGCTCGGCAGGGCGCGCAGCTCGTCGAGGGCGCTCTCCCAGGTCTCGCCGTCGGTCAGGCGGCGATCGATGGAGATAGCGCAACTGTCGGCAACGGCGCAGCGCGAGGGCGAGGTGAAGAATATCTCCGAGACAGCCAGGGTGCCCTTGCCGAGGAACTCATCATCCTTGAGGCGATCGTTCAGTTCCTCAACCTCTTTGAGTATCTCGGCCATCTTGTAGAGTGCGTTGTCGCCGCGCTCCGGCGCGCTGCCGTGGCAGGAGATGCCTCCCACCTCGATGCGTATCTCCATGCGGCCGCGCTGGCCACGGTAGATGTTGCCGTCGGTCGGCTCGGTGATGACTACGAACTCGGGGCGGATGCCCTCCTCCTTGATGAGGTATTCCCAGCACAGGCCGTCGCAGTCCTCCTCCTGTACGGTGCCGGTGACCATAACGCGGTACTGGTCGTTGAGCAGGCCAAGGTCCTTCATGATCTTCGCGCCGTAAACAGCCGAGACAACACCGCCCAGCTGGTCGGAAGTACCTCGACCGCCGATCTCCTCGTCGTTCTCGTAGCCTTCGAAGGGGTCAAAGTCCCAGTTCTCGATGTTGCCCACGCCAACGGTATCGATGTGACCATCGTAGGCGATCAGGGTCTTGCCGCTGCCCAGGTAGCCGATGGCGTTTCCCATAGGGTCGATACCAGCCTCGTCGAATCCGAGCTTCTTCATCTCCTCGACGATACGGTCGGCCGTAGGTTTCTCCTGGGTGCTTTCCCCGGGGAGAGCGACAAGGTCACGCAAGAACCTCGTCATATCCGCTTGATAACCCTCCGCTGCTGTTTTGATTGCCGCAAAATCCATGTCTCATGCCTCCAAAATCTGTCTCGTGTCTCTTACCGTCTCATTACGTGGTGCCTTATCGTTTGCGCACCCTCATACCTCTCGGTACGAGGGACAAAAACCGTCCCATACCATGCTCAGATAGCGTTCCGGATCCGTGTTGCCCTCAGTGCTGAAACAGAGCACCACCGACTCGTTGTTCAATCCGAGCGTTTCTCTTAGCTCGGCGTATTCATCATCGAGCATGATCGTCGATACCAGGCCCGCGCCCACAGCTCCCGACTCGCCGGACAAAACCGGCTCATCGCCTCGCAGAGGAGCGGCCAACACGCGCATCCCGCGCCCGCTCACCCAATCGGGACAGGAAGCGAAGAAGGACGCTTTGTCCTTGAGGATGTTCCAGGAGATGGTGCAACCTTCACCGCAGGCGAGCCCCGCCATAACGGTTGCCAGGTCGCCTCCTACCGCTACCAGTTCGCCTGCCAGGGCGGAGCGATAGAGGCAGTCGGCGGCGGCGGCCTCAACGATGGTGGTAACAGGGCAGTCGGCCCCGTAGGCATTGGCAAAATAGCCCTGTACAGCGCCGGCGAGTGAGCCAACGCCGGCCTGCACGAACACATGCGTGGGGCGCTTCTCCCCAAAGGCTTTGAGCTGCTCGTCGGCCTCAACGGCCATTGTTGCATAGCCCTGCATGATCCAACTGGGAATCTCCTCGTAGCCCTCCCAGGCGGTATCCTGCACCATAACGCCCTGGGGGTCCTTCTGCGCCAGGCTGTTCACGTAGCGCACGGCGTCGTCGTAGTTCATATCCGTGATCCAGGCCTCGGCGCCCTCCTTGCGGATGTTCTCCAGTCGCACGGAGGAGCTGCCCTTGGGCATACAGACCACGGACTTCTGTCCGAGGCGATTGGCGGCCCAGGCAACGCCGCGCCCATGGTTGCCGTCGGTCGCGGTATAGAAGGTGATGTCGCCGACCTGCGCCTTGGTCTCAGGCGAGGTTATCTCCTCAAAGCTCAGCTCCGAGATGTCCTTGCCCAACCGTTGGGCGATGTAGGTGCCTACCGCGTAGGAGCCGCCGAGCACCTTAAAGGCGTTGAGGCCGAACCGATAGGACTCGTCTTTTACGTACAGGCCCTTGATGCCGAGACGCGCGGCCAGGGCGTTAAGCGGGGCCAGGGGCGTGGGCTCGTAACCGGGGATGGAGGCGTGGAAGGCACGCGCCTTTGTCACTTCGGCGCTGTTGAGCAGGGCCAGGCTTGCCCCACTTGCAGCACTCGACGCCGCCGACCGGGTATTGGCCGTCCATTTGATTGCGTCTCTCATATCCTTACGCCCTCACCATCGCGATGGCCTCGATCTCAACGAGGGCACGCTTGGGCAGGGTGTCAACCGCGAAGGCCGAGCGCGAAGGCAGCGCGTCTCCGGCGAAATAGCGCGCATAGACCTCGTTCATGGCGGCGAAGTCATTGATGTCGTCAAGCAAGACCGTGGTCTTGATTACGTCGGCCAGGCTGCTCCCGGCTTCTTCGAGAACAGCTTTGAGATTGAGGATGGATTGCTCGGTCTGCCCGGCGATCGTTGTAGCGCCGAACTCACCGGTCGCGGGGTCTATCGGCAACTGGCCGGAGGTGAAGATCAAATCACCTACCCGATTGGCCTGTGCGTAAGGGCCAATGGCCGCGGGGGCCTGTGAGCTCTCGATTATCTGTCTGTCCATCTGATTCTCCTGTGCTTTGTCCGAGTTCTTATAGGGCTTGGCTTTAACCTGAAGCTGGCGTTGCCGCCAGGGTCTCCTTTGTCACTCGGTGGATTCGCCGAGGTAGTTATAGAGCGTGTACTTGGAGATGCCGTAATACTCACAGATACGCTCCGAACTCTTTTTGATGAGCAGCGCGCCCTTGCGATCGAGGTACTTGATGGCCTCGGTCTTGTCCTCTCTGGTCATAGCGGATATGGGCTTGCCGATATAGGAATGCGACTCCTCGATCAGTTGGTCGAGGAGGTCACTGATGTTGTCGGGGATGGCGCTTGGCGACAAGGCCCCGGGATCGGCGGCGAGGAAGTTGTTCAGCAGGCGGTTTGCCATCGCGAAGTCGCTGATGTCGAAGTTCAAACAGAGGACGGCGATAACATCGCCGTTGGCGTCGTGCAGGTTGATGGTGGAGGATTTGATCATCTTCCCGTCTTTGGAGTTGATGATGTAGGCGTAGCGGTCCTCGATGTCTTTGTTCTTGAGGGCCTCAAGGACGGTTTCGCTGGGGCCATCACCCACCTTGCGGCCTGTCACATGGCCATTCTCGATAATGGCGATGGTGTCGGCGATGCCATGGGTGGTGTCGTGAATGGCGACTTCGCAGTTGCTGCCGAAATGTCGCGCAATCCCCTTGGCAATACCTTCGAGCATCGGTTTGATCTGTTGGAAATCCTGTGTGTCTGTCATCATCCGACCTCCTTCGGAGACAGAGTATACGCCCTCTTTCAGATTGAATCAACAAAAAGTTTGCTTATCATACAAATTTTTTGTATGATGGCTTCATCGAAGGTTGCAAGGGGTGCGAATAGTGTGTGTGAATGCTCGTCATTCTGGGCTTGCCCCAGAATCCACGCGGCAAACATGCAGGTAGAAGATACGTTCACGGTGCTTACGCGCCGTGTGTGGGACGTCCCTTTTAGCAGGACAGGAGAGCACCATGCACAAAATATCTACCAGCGTCATCAAGAAGGATCACGCGGCGAAGATGGGGGGCAGTGCGTACTACGTGGGCGACTACCCCAGCAAAGGCGTGCTCCACAGCAGCTTCATCCGTTCACCTCACGCGCACGCCCGTATCCGCAAGGTTCACTATCCCGCTTTGCCGCCCGGCTATTTCAGTGTTGATTACCGCGACATCACCGGCGAGAACTCTGTGCATGTCGTTTTGGACGACCTGCCGGTCTTCGCGCAGGAGGAGGTCTTCTATATCGGCGACGCGATAGGTATGATCGTCGGCCCAGATGCGGAAACGACAGCGGAGTTGGCCGCGGCCTGCGAGGTGTCCTATGAGGAGTTGCCCGCTATCCTGGACATCAACGACGCGGAAACCGCTTTCTTTGACTATCACTACGGGCGAGGCGATACCGAGCGCGCCTTTTCTGAAGCGGACCACGTTTTTGAGGAAGACTTCGAGACCGGGTATCAGGAGCAGGCCTACCTGGAGCCCCAGGGCATGATCGCCCAGGTAGAAAACGATGTGCTCACGGTGCGCGGCAGCTTACAGTGCCCCTATTACGTGCACAGAGCCACCGCCAAGGCAACCGGGCTTCCCACCGAGAGGATCCGTATCGTTCAGGAGGTGACCGGTGGCGGCTTCGGTGGCAAGGAGGCCTATCCTTCTCTTTTGGCGGCCCAGCTGGGCGTAGCCGCCCTCAAGGCAAAGGGCCAGGCAGTACGTTGTATCTTCGGGCGGCGTGAGGACATGGAGTTCACCAGCAAACGACATCCTTCGCGCTGCCACTATCGCGTTGCCGTCAAAGAGGGCAGGGTGACGGCTATGGAGATTGACGTCCGCTTTAACTCCGGAGCCTTTACCACGCTTTCGCCCGTTGTGTTGCAGCGCGGCATCATCGCCTCGCCTGGCGTCTACAATGTTGAGAACCTACAGGTACGAGGTAGGGCGTTGCGCACCCATACCGTCCCCAACGGCGCCTACCGGGGTTTCGGTGCGCCGCAGACCTTCTTCGCCGTTGAGTTGATGATGGATCACATCGCCGCGAGCCTTGGGCAGGACCCCCTGGAGTTCAAGCGCGCCAATCTCGCAAAGCAGGGTGACGCCACATCCACAAGCGGCCGCTATCACTTCCCCGTGCCCTTGCCTGAGATGATAGAGCGGGTGCTTGCTGCCAGCGATTACGCCAACAAGCGCGCCGCCTACGCTGCGCCCCAGGACTCCCTTTATCGCAAGGGCATCGGCCTGTCGCTGTGGTTCCATGGAGCAGGCTTTACGGGCGCCGGTGAACGCGACCTCATCAAGGCGGTGGTGGCACTGGAGAAGAACGCCGCCGGACAGGTGGAGATACTGACCGCCAATACCGATATGGGTCAGGGAGTGAAGACGACCTTCTCCAAGATCGTCGCCCATGAGCTGGGTATCCCCTACGAGGACATCATCATCCACAATCCCGATACCTCTCGCGTGCCCGACTCAGGCCCTACGGCGGCCTCCCGCAGCCTGATGGTAGTGGGTGAGCTTTTACGGCGAGCGGCGATACGGCTGAAGGAAGAATGGTGCGAAGGGCAGCCGCAGCGCATCGAGGAGCATTACACACACCCCGATTACCTGGTGCCCTTTAACCTGGAGACCTTCAGCGGCGACGCCTACCCCACTTTTGCCTGGGGCGTGGGCGTTGTCGAGCTCGGTTTTGACACGCTTACCGGCGCCAATGAGGTGCTCGGTAGTTGGAGCTGCTTTGACATAGGCACGCTCGCTGACGAGGCCATAGCGGTTGGGCAGATGGAGGGCGGCGTGCTGCAGGGCCTGGGCTATTCCTCCATGGAGCAGATGGCCATCGACGGGCGCGGGCGCATCCGCAACAACAGCTACAGCGACTACCTCATCCCCACTTCCGTCGATGTGCCCCAGCTTGAGGTGCAAATGCACGTCTGCGAATACCCGGGTGGGCCCTATGGCGCCAAGGGCGCCGGCGAGTTGCCCCTGGTGGGCATACCAGCAGCGTTCATAGCCGCCGCCGAGCAGGCTTTAGGTGTACGTGGGATCAACCATATACCGCTGACCGCCGAGGAGACACTGGATTACCTGTCTGGCAGCCAGCACGGTAAAGACAAGGAGAGTGTGCGATGAGATGCGAGATCGAGTTTACCCTCAACGGAGCCACAACACAGTGGGCAGGAGAGGCGGGCCGTAAGCTGCTTGATGTACTGCGCGATGAGTTTGCCCTCGTCGGTGTGAAGTGCGGTTGTCGCGAAGGTGAGTGCGGCGCCTGTAGTGTGCTTATGGACGGCGTGCTGGTGAATAGTTGCCTGGTTGCCATGGGTCGTTTGCAGGGATGCGAAGTGCTGACCATCGAGGGCTACCGGCTCACCGAGCGCTTTAAGGTGCTGGACCGGGCACTCGCCAACAGGTCTGCCGTGCAGTGCGGCTATTGCATACCGGGTATGGTGTTGGCGGCCGAGGCGCTCCTGGCGGCGTGTCCTCGCCCGAGCGACGCCGAAGTGCGCAGGGGCCTCTCGGGCAACCTGTGCCGCTGCACGGGTTATAACGCGATTGCCGGGGCAATCCTCGACGCATCGAAAGAAGGCGAAGGACTATGGTAAACAGCATGGTACAGACACCGAAGGGCAAGGAGGGGGATACTCTGGCTCCAAAGACGCTTGAGGCGGCGCTGGCGTCCCTGGCGCAGGAAGGAGCGATCCCCTACGCGGGCGGCACGGATCTGATGGTTGCCGAGGACGAGCGGCGCCCCTTCCTCTTCCTGCACAACATAGCAGAATTGCAGGGCTTCTCAGAAGATGATGAGTATTACCGTCTCGGCGCGGGTCTTACCTACACGCGGATAATGAACGACAAGCGCATGCCAGCTCTGCTCGTTGAGGCGGCCTCGCAGATAGCGGCGCCAGCCATCCGCAACGCGGGCACCATCGGCGGCAACATCGCCAACGCCAGCCCCAAGGCCGACTCCGCCCTCGTCCTTGTCGCCACCGACTCGCTGGTGCGCCTTGTGAGTGCTGCGGGCGAGCGCGTTATACCTATCGGGCAGTTTTTGGTCGGCCGCCAGAAGACCACCCGCAGGCCCGACGAGCTCCTTGTTGAGATACTGATGCCCAAGCGATGGCTTGCGGATTACCGGTTCACCAAGGTGGGCGGTCGCAAGGCCCTGGCTATATCCCGCGTCTCGTTTGCGGGGCTCTTTGCCGCCGAGAGTGGCGTCATCCAGCATCTGGCCCTGGCTTTTGGTGCGGTTGAGGATACTATCGTCCGCCGTCCGCAGATCGACGGGTTGCTCATCGGTAAGAGCGTGGAGGAGGCGCGAGCTTTAAGTGAGGAGTGGCTTGCGGCCTGGGACGCGGCCATAACGCCCCTGCGGGGCCGGGTCTCAGCCCGTTATCGCAAACAGGTCTGTCTCAACCTGGCCGCCGCGTTCTTGAAGAGCCGCCTGGAGAGCACCGACTAAAACCCAGGAAAACCCAGGGTAAGGGGTAAAATGATGTTGTCACAAGGGCGGCTTGCGCCGCCCTTGTGGTATCCTGTGTCTGTCGCCCGTCATTCTGAGCTTGTCTCAGAATCCACCGTGAGCGACAGCGGGCGATACATAGACAGCGCGGCGGTGCCGCGTAACACGACAGCATGGAGGGGATCTTTATGAGCCAACACACCAGCCGTACGCGTTCCATCGTATTGTGCGGTCTCTCGATAGCCTTGTTGGCGGTCGGCGCGGCCATCCAGCTACCGCTTGGGCCGATTCCCTTTACGCTGCAGACCCTGATGCTCATTATCATCCTGCTCATCCTCACCCCCGCCGAGGCGCTTGTCGCGGTGGGCGGTTATCTGGTGCTCGGCGCCATCGGGCTGCCAGTCTTTGCGGGCTTTAAGGGCGGCTTCGGCGTGCTGTTTGGCCCCACAGGCGGCTTCCTGGTCGGTTTTTTCATCGCCGCTGCTCTTGTGGGACTCATACGTATGGTGTTGACGCGTAAGACGCATAGTTTTTATACAGCTGCCGCCCTCGATGTACTCTCCGTTGTGGTGGCAGTCATTGTCTACTATGCGGCGGGTGCCTGCTGGTTCGCTCTCTCAACAGGCGCGACCATCCAAGCCGCGTTTGCGGTCTGCATACTGCCATTTCTTGTCCCCGACCTCCTCAAAGCCGCTGCCGCCTTTGTCTGCGCCCAGCCGATACGCGTGGCCCTCGGCCGCACCACCTGGCGCAAACTCCCCACCGACGCCAAAGAGCAACTCCACTGAGTCCTATTCGCCATTCCCGGCCTCTCTTTTTGTGTCATTTCCGCGCTCTGCGCGGAAATCTTTGGCTGTGCCAGCACCCATTTCCCTACTAAAAGCGCGCAGCGCAACACACTGTTGCTGCGGCAGTCGTGTGTCGCGTGCTCTGCACACTCACTAG
>JAITEK010000100.1 GCA_031282085.1 Coriobacteriales bacterium | reverse complement strand
CCCGCCACCACCGACAACGTGAAGAACGGCAGCTACGCCGTTCAGCGCCCCTTCAACCTTGTGACCAAAGGGCAGGTCAGCCCCGTTGCGCAGGACTTCATCGACTTCATCTTGAGCAGCGATGGGCAGGCGGTTGTTGAGGAGGAGCACTACGTGGCCGTGGTGGAGGGCGCAAAAGCCTATACCGCCAAGTCCACGACCAGCGGCAAGATCGTCGTCTCGGGTTCCTCGTCGGTCACGCCGGTCATGGAGGTGCTCAAGGAGGCCTACATCGCGCTTAATCCCGACGTGAGTATCGAGATACAGACGAGCGATTCCTCAACTGGCATACAGGCGGCCATAGATGGGATTTGCGACATCGGTATGTCCTCCCGCGGCCTCAAGGACACTGAGAGCGCCGCTGGGCTGGAGCCGACCATCATCGCCCTCGATGGTATCGCTATCATCGTGAACAACGACTCGCCCCTCAAAGGTCTCAGCAGCGCGCAGGTGAAGGATATCTACACCGGCACGGTTACCAAATGGGAGGAAGTCGCGGGCTGAGGTTCGCGGCGTGGACTCCCGTAGGGTTTTGGCAGACTCGTACAAGCGAGGATTGTTATGAACAGGTTCAAAGAGACGTCGGCGCGCATCCTCTTTATGGGTGCCGCCTGCGTCTGTATCCTGGCGGTTGCGCTCATCTGCCTGTTTTTGCTGGTTAACGGTGTGCCCGCCATCGCGGAGATAGGCGTCCTGGAGTTCTTGAGCGGAACGACCTGGCGCCCGGCCAACGGCCTCTACGGCATAGCGCCGATGATTATCGGCTCGCTGTACGTGACGGCCGGTGCGCTCATCGTAGGCGTTCCCCTCGGGTTGTTGTGCGCCATCTACCTCGCGCGCTTCGCCTCGCAGAGGATACTGCGCTTCATGCGCCCGGCGATGGAGCTGCTTGCGGGCATCCCGTCGGTGGTTTACGGCTTCTTCGGCCTCATGGTCATCATCCCGCTCATACGTGGTGTGTTCGGCGTGCAGGGCATGAGCATACTCGCCGCGTCGCTGCTGCTGGGCATCATGATACTGCCCACCATCATCACGGTGTCCTACACCTCCATCATGGCCGTACCCGAGAGTTATTATGAGGGTGGCCTGGCGCTCGGCGCCAACCACGAGCGCTGCGTCTTTAAGCTGCTTGTGCCCGCCGCGGCCTCGGGCATCATGGCGGGCATCATCTTGGGGCTGGGACGCGCCGTCGGCGAGACGATGGCCGTCATCATGGTCATCGGCAATCAGCCGCGCATACCCGCTGGCATACTGGAAGGCGCCCGCACGCTCACCGGCAACATCGTGCTTGAGATGGGCTATGCCGCCGACCTGCACCGGGGTGCGCTCATCGGTACCGCCGTCGTGCTGTTCGTCTTCATCCTCCTCATCAACATCCTGTTCTATATCTTGAGTAGAAAGGTGCGCACATGACCAGAGTACATTGGACGTCTCGGCGCATCCGCTGGGCGGCACTGGCCACTCCGGTGGCGCTGTGTGCTTTCATCCTCATGGTGGGCGGCCTCGGTGCGAGCGCCGGTAAGGCATACCTTGGCAGAAAGGCAGGGGCATGAGGGCAGGTGCAGACCGCTCCAGTAGCCTCGGCAGCCCCGGCAGCGACCGCCCAAACGGCCTCCGCCGCAGCCGCTCCAGCCGCGGCAACCGCGCAAACCGCTCCAGCCGTGGCGCTACAGCTTCGGCGCGGCTTGTGCGGGGCACGGTTTATGCCGGCGCGGCCATAAGCATGGGTTTTCTGCTGTTCATCATCGGCTACATCCTCGTGATGGGCATTCCCCATATCCGCCCGGAACTGTTTGAGTGGCACTACAACTCCACCAATGTCTCGCTCATGCCCGCACTCATCAACACGCTGCTCATGGTGCTCATCGCCCTGGCCCTCGCAACGCCGTTTGGGCTGTTTGCGGCCATTTACCTCGTAGAATACACCAAGCGCGGCAACCGCCTCGTAAAGCTCATCCGTCTGATGGCCGAGACGCTCGCGGGCATCCCCTCCATTGTCTACGGCCTGTTCGGCCTGCTGCTGTTCGTTACGGCGCTCGGCTGGGGGCTGTCGCTCATGGCGGGCGCCTGCACGCTTGCCATCATGGTGCTGCCCGTTATCATGCGCACCTCCGAAGAAGCGCTCAAAGCTGTGCCGGACAGCTACCGCGAGGGCAGCTTCGGGTTGGGGGCGGGGCGGCTGCGCACGGTCTTCAAGGTCATCGTGCCCTCCGCGATGCCCGGCATACTCGCCGGCGTGATCCTCGGCATCGGGCGCGCGGTGGGGGAGACCGCCGCGCTGATATACACGGCCGGCACGGTCGCCGAGGTGCCCGAGGGCATCTTCGATTCCACACGCACGCTCGCCGTGCATATGTACGTACTCGCAAGTGAGGGGCTGCACCTCAACGAGGCCTACGCAACAGCGGTTATCCTGCTGCTTTTGGTCATCATCATCAACACCAGCAGCACCGCGCTCGCTCGCCGCATGACGAAGGGATAGGGTTGATGAGCAATGCTCCCGTTGTAGACGCTCCTGTTATGGAAGCTCCCGTTGCAGGGGCTTTCCCCCGAGAGGCCACGAGGCCTTCCGTGTCCGTTACGGTCGCATCCCGGCAGCTTCGGCCCGGCGCTGACGCCTCGTTGGCCGAAGCCACGGCGGATTCGGCCGCGCCCAAGATCGTCGTTGAGGGGCTGGATCTGTACTACAGCAGGCTCCAGGCGCTCAAGGACGTTGACCTGACGATAGGCACCAACCGCATCATGGCGCTCATCGGGCCGTCGGGTTGCGGCAAATCCACCTTCATCAAGACGCTCAACCGCATGAACGACCTTATCGAGGGCTGCCGCATCACGGGAAACGTGCTCTTGGACGGCGAGGACATCTACCGCGGCATCGACACCAATGAGCTGCGCAAACGTGTAGGCATGGTGTTCCAGAAGCCCAACCCCTTCCCGATGAGCGTCTACGACAACATCGCCTTTGGCCCGCGCGCCCACGGCGTGCGCAACAAGGCCCTGCTCGACGACATCGTAGAGCGCTCGCTGCGCGACGCCGCGCTGTTTGAGGAGCTGAAGGACCGCCTCAAAGCCGACGCTCTAGGGCTCTCCGGCGGGCAGCAACAACGGCTGTGCATCGCACGGGCGCTTGCGGTTGAGCCGGAGGTGTTGTTGATGGACGAGCCGACCAGCGCGCTGGACCCCATCTCCACCGCCCACATCGAGGACTTGGCAACCGAGCTGAAGCAACGCTACACCATCGTCATCGTCACCCACAACATGCAACAGGCCGCCCGCATATCGGACGACACGGCCTTCTTCCTGCTCGGCGAGATAGTGGAGTGCTCCACCACCGCCACCCTTTTCTCAATCCCTCGCGACCCCCGCACCGAAGACTACATAACCGGGAGGTTCGGATGAGGGCCCGCCCCCTGCCCGCCATTCTGGGCTTGTCCCAGAATCCACTGCCCATGCGCGACACACAGTGTCACGAGAACGGCTGCGCCGTTCCGCGGGGGGCAGCAAGTCCGGTCGCTAGTGCGCCCGGTTGGACCCCGGGACAAGCCCGGGGTGACGAACGGGAATGTGTTTGCCCCCTGCCCGCCATTCTGGGCTTGTCCCAGAATCCCGTCGCACGCGATAGCGGGCGACGCTCTAAGAGCGCGCAAGGCGCGCGACACACGACCGAAAGGCACGAACAATGACGCGTGAGTTCTTTGATGAACAACTGGCCCAACTCGACACCGAGCTTCTCAAGATGGGGGCGCTGGTGGAGCAAAGCCTGGCAGGCGCGATGCGCGTGTTGGAGACCGGCGAGGTGCAACTCGCCCACAGGATCATCGAGGCAGACAACGAGATAGACCAAAAGGAGCGCGACATCGAGACCCTGTGCCTCCATCTCCTGCTCAGGCAGCAGCCGGTCGCCCGCGACCTGCGCACGATAAGCGCGGCCCTCAAGATGATAACCGACATCGAGCGCATAGGCGACCAGGCGGCCGACATCTGCAAGATCGTCCTCGACATGGAGCAGGCGGCAGCCGAGCCGCTCATACGGGTGCGCCACCTGCCGGCCCTCGGCGTGGCGGCAAGCGCTCAGGTGAGCGCCGCTATCGACGCCTTCGTCACTCACGACCTCGAACGCGCTCAACAGGTTATACTGGATGACGACACCGTAGACAGCCTGTTCACCGTCGTGCGTGGCGAGTTGTTCGGCTGGATGCGTGCCATGGACGAGGAGCAGGCCATCGCCATCGACCTGCTGCTCATCGCCAAGTATTTTGAGCGCATCGGCGACCACGCCCAAAGCGTCGCCGAGTGGGTGGAGTATTCCATCACCGGTATGCACAAGGGAGTTCCCATCACATGAGTACCCTGATCTATTATGTTGAGGATGACCAGAATATCCGTGAGCTGGCCTGTTACGCCTTGGAGCAGGCGGGCTTTGAGGTGCGGGGTTTTCCCAACGCGGAGGGGTTTGTCGCGGCCTGCGAGAGGAAGTCGCCCAAGCTCATCCTTCTCGACATCATGCTGCCGGGCACGGACGGGCTTGCCCTTCTGCGTCAGCTGCGTCTCCACACGCTGACGCGCAACCTGCCCATCATGATGATAACCGCCAAAGGCACCGAGCTCGATGTGGTGAGCGGGCTTGAGGCGGGGGCGGACGACTACCTCATCAAACCATTCGGCATGATGGAGCTTATCTCGCGCGTGAACGCGCTGCTGCGCATGGCCGCCCGCGGTGCTGCCGGCAAAAGTGACGAGGAGGCGCTGCCGGCCCTCGTCTATGGGGCGCTGTCGCTGGAACCGGGCCGTCACCGCGTGAGAGTGGACGAGCGGGAGGTGGAACTCACCGCCAAGGAGTTCTCCCTGCTCCACATGCTGATGAGGCAACCCGAGCGGGTGTTCACGCGCGGGCAGTTGCTGGAGCAGGTATGGGGTTACGAGTACGGCGAGGGCACGCGCACCGTGGACGTGCATATCCAGACCCTGCGGCAGAAGCTGGGCGCGGCGGGTGCCCAGATCGGCACCGTCCGCGGCGTAGGCTACCGTCTCAAGGCCCATGAGTAGAGGGGCGTGATCAGCATAGGAACCTTGACCGGGCGCATATTCAGGAGCATCTTTCTCATCGCGATAGTCGTGGTGCTGTTTGCGGGCGTGCTCGTCAGCGGGCTGGTCTACTCCCTGTTCGACAACCAGCTGCGCCGTGAGCTGCTCAACACCGCGGAGCTCATCGAGAGCTCCCTGCCTACCCTTAGTGCCGGGACGCTCGACTCTGCGCTCAGCAGCCAGTTCGATCCCGATGAGGCCGCCGCTGCAACGCAGTCCCTTGTCGGCGACAAGCTGGCATACCTCGAGGGGCTTGAGCTGCGTGAGCTCCGCGTGACCTGGATTGCCGCAGACGGCAGGGTCCTCTACGACAGCGCCGCCTCTGAGGGCGCAGAGCTAGAAAACCACCTCAGCCGCCCGGAGGTGCAGCTCGCCTTGCGCGATGGTAGCGGCTTTGCCAACAGGCACTCCGCAACCCTCGACGAGAACACCGTCTACCTGGCACGCCTGCTGCCGGACGGTAGCATCCTGCGCGTCGCGGGTACCCAAAAAAGCATCCTCGGCCATATGCTTGCTGCCCTGGGGCCCGTCATCCTCATTCTCGCAGCGGTGGCCATACTGGCGGCCGCAAGCGCCCGTCTCATGGCTCGGCGCATCCTTGGCCCTCTTGAGTCCATAGACTTTGAGGAACCGTTGATGAGTGACACCTATCCGGAACTGGCGCCGCTGCTGACGCGGCTCAACACGGCACGCCACGAGATAGCCGAGCGCACGGCACAACTCGACGCCCAGCGTGAGGAATTCAGTGTTGTGACCGGCAGCATGAGAGAGGGCCTTGTGCTCGTCGACTCGCGTGACCAGGTGCTGTTCATCAATGAGGCGGCTGCGCAGGTCTTTGAGGTGACGCCTGCCGACGTTTTGGGCCGTCATCTGCTTGTGCTCGACCGCAACAGCAGGATGCAGCATGTGGTCGCCGCCGCGCGCGAAAACGTGGGCGCCGAGGGCACCATTGAGCGGGATGGACGCGTCTACCAGTTGCGGGCAAGCCCGGTCATCGCCGAGGGCGACGCAGGTGGTGTGGCATTGCTGGTGCTCGACATCACCGAGTGGTATCAGACCGATGCCCAGCGCAGGGAGTTTACGGCCAACGTCTCTCATGAGCTCAAGACGCCGCTGACCGTCATCAACGGCTATGCCGAGCTTATGGAGCGGGGGATGGTCGAGCCAGCCGACGCCGAGCGCTTCATGCGGCTCATCCATGAGGAAGCCACGCGGCTCATCACCCTGGTCGACGACATCATCACCCTTTCACAGCTTGACGAAAGCGAGAGCAGCGCGCTTGTGCCGCCAGTCTTTGAGCCGGTCGATCTCGCCGAGCTTGCCCAGGAGGTCTGTGGACGTCTCGCATCCTTTGCGCAGGGTCGCGAGATAGACCTGGTATTGGACACCGCAGCCGCTGAGGGCACAGCAACGGTTGAGGGCGTGCCTGTGCTGCTCTCCAAGATGCTCTACAACCTTGTTGAGAATGGCATTCGCTACACCGACCCCGGCGGAAAAGTCGCCGTGAGCATCGCGGAAGCGAAGGGCGAAAGCGTGGTGCTGCGCGTAAGCGACACCGGTATCGGCATCCCCGCCGCCTTGCACGACAAGGTTTTTGAGCGCTTCTTCTGTGTGGACCACAGCCGCTCCCGCGATACCGGCGGTACCGGTCTTGGCCTGGCCATCGTCAAGCACGCCGCCGTACTCCATCAGGCAGACGTAACTCTCACCAGCGCCGAAGCCAAAGGCACCACCGTAGAAGTACGCTTTCCACATCCATAAGAGCACCGCAGCCGCCGTGTGTTGCGCTACGCGCTTTCTAAGTATCGCTCACTATCGTTCGCGGTGGACCCTGGCATAAAGCCAGGGTGACGAGCAAAAAGCCCCGTCATTCTGGGTCCGAGCGCCCGGACAAGGCTCCAGTGGAGCCTTGTCAGCGAAGGACGGGGTCAACAGTCCGGTGGACTGTTGACAGGCGAAGCGGCAAAGCCGCGCATGAGCCTCCGGAGAAGCGCTTGCGCGAACCTAC
>JAITEK010000066.1 GCA_031282085.1 Coriobacteriales bacterium | reverse complement strand
ACAGCCACATGCAATCGGCAGACCCCTTTCCTTGCTCACCATTGTACTAGAAAGGAAGGCACATTGTGAGCAGAGTCCCTAAAAGTACGTCAGCGCCTTGTCGACAGCCGCCTCGCTTTTGGCAAGAGTGTCGGTTGAAAGCTTGGGATTGTGCGCACCTTCGCTGTTCTCCACCATCACAAAGTCCCAATACCACTGGGCCTCGCGGTTGAGCTCGCGGGCCTCGGCGAGCTGGGCCTCGCTCAACGTGCCCTGCGCCACCGCATCGGCGAGCTTGAGGTTGAGCGTCTCAAGTTTTGTCCCGATAGCCATGACCTTGTCCTCGGAGGTCTTCTGCCAGGCCTTGACCTGTGCCTTGAGGTCGGTATGGCAGCCGGCGCCCGTATTGCAGGTCGCGAGGAGCTCCTCGTTCTCCAGCGGGCTTATCAGCAGATGGGAGGTGTAGATGGTGCCATCTTCGGCCGTTTGGGGCTGGCCCATATGACACTCGACGCAGCCATAGCCGCGCTGGACCATCGTGGAGCCAGCACCGCCGAACACGAACTCGAACTCAGGATGCTGGGTCTTGAGCTGCTGGGTGCCGGTGTTGGGGTTGGTGTAGTCCACAAAGGGCGTCCCGTCCTTGCCGGCGGTCTTGTAGTAATCGTACATGGCCTCGGGGGTCATCTGGGCAAGCCCGGTGTAGGGGTTGGTCACGGCCTTGTCCGCGGGCGCGAAGTAATACTCGTTGTGGCACTGGCCGCAGCTCTGGGAGCCTGCGTCGACCTTGCCGGCGTCCGACCCCAGCGCCGTCTTGAAGAAGGTTTGAGTCGCGGTGACGCTGCTTGCGGTCGCGTCGCTCGCCAGGTTGTTCTCGTGGCAGTTGTAGCAGCTGATGGGCTCGTTGAGCAGCGCGTTTATGTCGGCTATAGGTTGAGAGAAGATCGCGTTGCCCTGCTGCTGATACAGCGCGGTAAAATCTGCTGACTTGCAGGTGAGACAGTTGGCAAACGCGGTTTCTTTGAACGCGCCCTTCTCCGCGTCCCAGACACGACCGGTCACGCGGATGTCATCGAGCGAGTAGTTGTGACCGTTCGGTTCGTTGTAAAACTTGTTAAAGGCCGTACCGGCCCAGATGACCGGCAGCATGGGATACATCTTCACCATGTCGCCCCGCACCGCGAAGTGCGGATTGGCCGCATTGCCCTCCGTGGTATTCATCGCGTTTTGCATATAGGTCTCATATTCGTGAGGGTATATGTCCTTCCACGCTTCCGCGGTCCAGACACCCGCAGCGTCCTTCGCGATGGTCGGCTCTGCAGCCACTGTCGTCTTGGGACCGCTCGTCTGCTCCTGGCCGCCTTGAGCGTCCCCGCCTTTGGGGGCGCAGGCAATCAGCACCAACAGTAAGGCACCGATGAGAGCGCTCGCGAGCAACCGATTGAATCGCCTGTGATTCATCCCTTTCATGATAGTTCCTCCTTTTACCGTTCCAGCATATCCCGGGGTGAAGCGCACAGGAACACGTCGTCATCTCCCCAGCGGAGCTACTCCCGCGCGTCTCACGGACACCCTAAAGTCTAGCGCGCTGCGACCCTATCAAACAGGGATGCTTAGGCACAACTTTTTGGGGACGATTTTGACGCAAACCCTTTCGCGAGAGGGTGCCTCTCCGGTATCATCAAAAGAGACAACACGCGTGCCTTTCTTGATTTTGTTGTCATTCTCAAGCTTGTTTGGGAGTCTTTGGCTGCGCCAGCAGCCATCTCCCTGCCAAAAGCGCGCAGTGCAACACAGTGCACAGGCAGAAAGCGGACACACGATGATTGAACTCGACCGCACGAATCCCAAACCTCTTTACCAGCAGCTCTACGAGCAGTTTCGCCATCAGATCATGGTCGGAACCTATCCACAAGGTACGCGGCTTCCGCCCATCCGACAACTCGCTGACGATTTAGGCATAGCGCGCAACACGGTTGAGGGCGCTTACTTTCAGCTCGCACAGGAGGGCTATGTGAGCAGTCGCGCTGGCAGCGGCTTTGTGGTGCAACAACTCGACCTGCTGCCAAAAAACGCCCACGTCACACAGAAGGTGACATCAGAAACCTTTGTCGAACGGTTGAGGCAAACGGGGCTGTGGAATGATGAGGACAACACGGATGGCGACCGCGCCCCTGACGGCAGAAGCAACGGAGGTATTGCAGCACACGCACGTCCTCAACCTCTCTCAGACAGCAGCGAGAGCAATGTGTTGCCGGTTGCGTATGACTTTACCTATGGCAACCTCCAGGCGAACAGTTTTCCCGCTCAGCTTTGGCGGCGACTCGTCAGCGAGGTGTTGGCGGGGCAGGACGCGCGCCGGGCAAGCACCTACGGTGACGGCCTGGGTGAGCGCGGCCTGCGACAACAGATCGCGCAGGCGCTCAACCGGGACAGTGGGGTGAACTGCCACCCCGCGCAGGTTGTTGTGCGCGCCGGGACGCAGGCAAGCCTGTATAACCTGCTTACGCTGTTTGACCCCATGCGTGATGTGATCGCGATGGAGGAGCCGGGCTACGACGGGGCACGGACGGTTTTTGAGAACGCACGGTTTGGGCTATTCCCTGTACCGGTGACGGAGGGCGACGACGCGTTCATCGCCGGGCTGTGTCGCTCGGGCGCTCGGCTTGCCTATGTGACGCCGTCCAATCAGTTCCCCACGGGGCGCATACTGCAACAGGCCGCCCGACAGCGTCTGCTCAAATGGGCCGACGAGACCGATGCCTACATCATCGAGGACGATTACTGTCGGGAATTCCGCTATCGCGCGCGACCCCTGCCCTCCCTGCAATCCCTCGACCGCAACGGGCGCGTCATCTACATGGGAACGTTCTCCAAAGCGCTCTCTCCCGCGCTGCGTATGAACTACCTTGTACTGCCGCCTGACCTGCTGTTCTCCTGGCGGAAGCTGTTTGCCAACCACTATCCCGAGGTACCCTGGCTTTCGCAGGCCGTGCTGCAGAGTTATATGGAGAAGGGGTACTGGGACCGCCATCTACGCAAGGCTCAGGCTTACAACAAGCGAAAATACCAGCTACTGGTGGGTGCGTTACGCGCGCGTATGGGCAAGCGCGTCGATGTGATGGAAAACGGCAGCGGCCTGCACCTGCTGGTAGGCCCACTGGACGGCCGCCCCCAGGATGAGCTGGTCGCGCTGGCGCGCCGAGGTGGTGTAAAAGTGTACGGCACCGACCGCTACTGGATGAGCGCGAAGCACCCTTTGGAGAACTACGTGTTGGTGGGCTTTTCGGCCATCCGCGCTGAGCAGATAGAGCCGGGTATAGCGCGCCTCGCCGAAGCGTGGTTTTGCTGAGGTGAGTGGCTGATCGGGAGCCTGAACGGACGCGCTCACGGTGTGTTTCTGAGAAATACCCACATTCCTAGTAGTATTTCTCCTCTTTTACCGTTACACTTATGCCACAAATATATCCTATTCAGGTGCGCGAACGCGTACGGATAAGCGAGGTGTCTATGAAGGTATCTACCAAGGGCCAGTACGCATTGCGCGTTATGCTCGATTTTGCAGAACATGCTAAC
>JAITEK010000043.1 GCA_031282085.1 Coriobacteriales bacterium | reverse complement strand
CGTACATCCCTGCATAGAAAAATCTGCGGATTGCGAATTTTCGGATCAGGGGGACGGGGCAACTGTCCCAGCTGGTGAGGCTGTTGTTGCATCGAGAACGTGTCATCGTGTGGGACAGTTGCCCCGTCCCCCCACTGTACCAACCCCCGCCCCCCCCCTCATTATGGGGTTTTGCCAGAATACACAATCGAACGATAGTGAGCACAACTCCAAGAGCGCGCAGCGCGACACACGACCCTACCTTACGCCGCCGGCGAGGGAGAGGAGGAGTTTGCGCATCAGGAAGATGGCCAGTGCCACAGCAAGCGCGACGAAGGCGTAGCTCATGAAGAAGACCTCAGGGGCTGCGCCGTCAAAGAGGCGTACGGTGGCGGTGTTGATGGCCTGCCCGAGGGCGTTGGAGATGAACCACAGGCCCATCATCTTGGAGAGGTGAATCTCGGGTGCGAGCAGCGAGGTGGCCGAGAGGCCTGTCGGGGAGAGGAGCAGCTCACCCGTTGTTATCAAAAACAGGGACGCAATCAGCCAGAACGGGCTGAGCAGGCTTTCTCCGGAGATGAGGAAGCCGATGGTGAGCACGATGAAGCCCAACGCAGCGATGGCCAGCCCCACGGCGATCTTTACCACCATCGAGGGTTGGCGGTGGGAGAGTTTGGTCCACAGCAGGGCGAACACCGGGCTGAGCGCGATGATGAGCAGGGGGTTTACCGAGGAGTACCATGCCGCGGGGAATATAAAGGCGCCGAGGGCGTTGTCGGTGAACTCTTTGGCCACGATAGGGAAGGTCGAGGACTGCTGTTCGCTGATGGCAAAAAAGCAGGTAGCGGCGATAAAGAGGGGTATATAGGCCCAGATGCGATTGCGCTCGATGCCCTGCACGCGCTTGTCCCTCAACAAAAAGATGAACAACGCCACGGCCAGCAAGGCGCAGACGAGGGGGATGGCGTCGCTGATGACCGCAAGCCCCAGCAGGTGTGCGGCGACCAGCACGGCGGCAAGAAGGGCGGCAATCGGGAGGCCGATGAGGACGTTGCGCCGGATGCGCCGGATGCTTTCGGCGGTGAGCGGGTCGGTGGGCACGCGGCCGACGCCTGCCAGCGTGTGTTTGCTGAGCGCGATGTAGACGAACAGGCCCAGGCCCATCACGACGGCGGGGATGATGAAGGCAACGTGATAGCCGATGGAGTCGGAGACCGAGCCGACTACCAGGGGTGAAAGGAAGGCGCCGATGTTGATGGAGAGGTATAGCAGCGAGAAGCCCGCCTGGCGCCGGGGGTCGCTGCGGGCGTAGAGTTCGCCCACCATGACGGAGACGTTCGGTTTGAGCAGGCCGGTGCCGAGGATAATCAACACCATTGCCACCACCGTGCCGGTGATGCCGAGCGGGAGGCCCAGGACGATGTGGCCGGCGGCGATGGTGGTGCCGCCGACGAGGATGGAGCGGAAGGGGCCCAGGACGCGGTCGGCGAGCCAGCCGCCGACGATGCTTGAGAGGTAGACCAGCGAGCCGAAGAGGCTCATGATGACCATGGCGTCGGTTTGCGAGAGCCCCAGGCCGCCGTTTATGGTGAGATCGTAGAGGTAGAATACGAGGATGGCGCGCATGCCGTAGTAGCTGAATCGCTCGCAGAACTCCGTGGCGAAGATGTTGAGCAGGCCCACAGGGTGGCCGAAGAAGCCTTTGGTGGGGGCGGTCTCGGGGGCGGTGCCGCTTTGCGGGGCGGCGGCCTTGTTGGTGTTCACTATGATGTCTCCGTTGATGTCTCTGTCAATGCTCGGGGACGCCCCTGCGGCATCTTGTCCGGAAGTAATCGTACCATCAGTTCCCGTACTTCTCTACAATAGAACAGCCGGCCTCTTGCAGGGATTTGCGGAGTGACTGCGGCTCCAGCACCTCGACGTGTTCGTAGAATTGCAGCGCCCAGTAGCACATTGCCTGCTCATTGACGCGAAGGATCACCTCAACAGACTTGTCGGTCTCGTTCTCGAAGCACACGTCGCCCCCAAACCAGTCGAATACGTGCATGAGCGCCGAGCGGTTGATGCGGAAGCGTGTGCGGACCGCCGCGCCGGAGAACATATAGACGTGCTCGGCCATGTGGCGGGGCAGGTCGAGGCCGGCCTCCAGCCCCGGGAGCTCGCGCAGCGGCTTGACGGGCGTCTCGAGCAACTCGATGTTGAGGATGCGGTCGACGCGGTAATACGCCAGCTCGTCGTAAGGGTCGAAGCGGCAGATGAGATAGTAGCGCCCGTTGGTGGCGACCAGTTGATAGGGGTCGATGCGGTAGGCGCGCGGCCTGCCCTCGTCGTCGAGGCGCGGGTTTAGCTGCCCCTTGGTGTCGGAGGCGCCGTACTCGAAGCTGACCTGCATGCCGCGGTCGATGGCCTCATCCAGTACCTGTATCGTGTAGAAGATCTGACGGTTGGTCGATTTGATCTCGGGCAGGCTGTGTACGTGCTTTACGCGCGCGTTGAAGTATTGATTGGATAGCCCCTTGAGCTTGTCGATGAGCTGCCGGCACTGGGCGGAGGGTATCTGGTGCGAGAACAGCAGGCTGTCGATGAGCAGACGAAGCTCGCTGTCCTCGAACTCCCGGTTGATGTACCAACCGGTTGTGACGGTCTCGGTTTGGGGGTCGCCGGGTTGGGGGTCGCCGGGTTGGGCCGGGCGGCTTGTTGCGGCGGGGTTGTTGCTGCTGCTGTGGGGGCTGTCGCTCGTGGCTGCGGCGTTTTTGAGGCGTCGTTCTTTGAAGGAGAACTCGATGTCGTAACCCGCGTCGATAAGGTTGTCGAGATTGCGCCTGACAGCTTTGCGGTCAACAACCATCTGGTAATCGCGCTCCAGCAGCTCAACAATCTCCTTCTGCGAGAGTCGGTGGTCCCGGTCGGTGTATTTGCGCAGGATATTGAGGATATTCAACGCAAGCATCTTCTTCGGCGGAACAGTATACAAGGTATGCATAACGACTCCTTTGCGGTGCTGTACGTGCGAGCAGGCAGACTCAAGTACCCAACGGCAGCAGGGCGTGCCGTCGTGTACTGATTTTAACCCATACAGTATGCGATGAT
>JAITEK010000044.1 GCA_031282085.1 Coriobacteriales bacterium | reverse complement strand
CGGGGGGATTTGGGGTGGTCAAAGACCTCGGTGGGAGTGCCTTCCTCCACGATGACGCCCTCGTCCATGAACACCACGCGGTCGGCGGCTTCGCGGGCGAAACCCATCTCGTGGGTGACGACAATCATCGTCATGCCGCCGAGGGCCAGCTCGCGCATGACGTCGAGTACGCCGCGCACCAGCTCGGGGTCCAGCGCGCTCGTGGCCTCGTCAAAGAGCATGACGTGCGGGTCCATCGCCAGCGCGCGGGCGATGGCGACGCGCTGCTGTTGGCCGCCGGAAAGCTGCGCCGGGAGGTAATCCACCCGGTCGCCCAGCCCGACCTTCTCCAGCTGCTCGATGGCTATGCGCTCGGCCTCCTCCTTGGAGCGTTTGAGCACCTTGCGCTGGGCCAGCATGACGTTGCGCTTGGCCGTGAGGTGGGGAAAGAGGTTGAAGCTCTGGAACACCATGCCGACCTTCTCGCGGATGGCGTTAATGTCGACCTTGGGCTCGGTGATGCAGGTGTCCTCGAACCATATCCTGCCGGCCGTGGGCTTCTCGAGCATATTGACGCAGCGCAGCAACGTCGATTTGCCGGAGCCGGACGGCCCCAGGATAACGACGACCTCGCCGCGGTCGACCTCAAGATCGACGCCCTTGAGCACCTCAAGACTCCCGAAGTGCTTGTGCAAGTCCTCGATACGGACAACCGCTTTATCGCTGAGTTTCGCTGTCATACCCACCCACTCACTGACTGTCATGTTGCTCGGGGGTGATGCCGGGGCTGGGCTGGGCGTCCACCGCCGAGAGCGGCGCTATCGTCTTGAACAGGCCCACGCGTTTGGTCTGCGGCGCGGTGTTCTCGCCGCTGCCTTCATCCTTGTCGTCACCTTTGCCCTTCTTCTTGCTGTCGGACGGCGTCTCGCGGCCATCGGAGGCGGCGAGCTTGCGCTCAAACACGGAGATGGCTCGGATGAGCGGCAGCGTCACGAGCAGGTAGTAGCCCGCTGCAACCACGTAGGGCGTCATGTTGCCCGAGACGTTCACGCTGATCTTCGCAAAGTTCATCATCTCGAATACGCCGACCGCTGCCAGAAGCGAGGTGTCCTTGAACAGCAGGATGAACTCCGAGGTCATCGTCGGCAAAACGCGGCGGATGGTCTGCGGGATGATGACGAAGAACATCGTCTGCGCGCCGTTCATGCCCAGCGACGAGGCCGCCTCGAACTGCCCCTTGTGTATGGATTGGATGCCCGCGCGGAAGATCTCGGCCAGATACGCGCTTGAGTTCATCGCGAGGACGAGAAAGCCCAACGCGTAATCGGGCGGCTTGATGCCCAGCAGCGGCAAGCCAAACCACGCAATGTATATCTGGAGAAACAGCGGCGTTCCGCGGATGACGTTAACGTAGATGCTTGAGATAAAACGCAGCACCCGCAGCTTGGACATACGCAGAAACGAGATACCCAGACCAACAGGGATAGCAAGCGGAAAGCCCAGCAGCACCAACCCGATGGAGCGCAGCCACCCGAAGAACAGATTGGGGATCGAGGCGACTATCCAAAGCGGATTGAGGAAGATGTTGAGGAATTTCACCGAGTTCCACGCCTGCACCCATTCCTGCTCGCTCAGCCAGTTGACGATGCGCTGCGTGGTTGTGATGGCGACGGCGCTAATGGCCGGAGAGTCGCCCAGGTCGTGGCTCGCCCCCGTACCATCGACATAGGACACGCCGATGGCGTAGTCGCCCGAGACCGCCGGCAGGATGAAGCCGTAGACCTGCACGATGACCTTGTTATTGGCGCGCAACCCGTTGGCGAACTCAAGCGTCAGGGACTCGGGGGTCAGCTCCTCGGTGTAGACGATGCTCTCGTCATGGACGGGGCGGGCGGGATCATCCATGATGATTTCCTGCACCTTGACGTAGGCGTCATCGGCAAGCCGGCAATCCGCGGGGAACTCAAGCGTGATGCTGCTGACGGTCTCGTCCGCGCCAACCGTTCCCTCCCAGGAGAGCCTCGTCGGATCGCCGCCGATAACGCTCTTGCCGCCGTCCTCGTTGGACTTTGCCGTCGTCCTATCCGTGGTCAGGGCAAAGGCGTCATGCGCCGGCAACGCCAGGAACAGACCCAGGACGAGAAAGCACACCGCCACCAAGGCAACTGCAGGTCGCAATGCTCTGGCGGCGGTGCTGTGCTTCATAAAAATCGTTCCTTACCCGTCTGTTACTTGATGCTCGGCTCAAGATTCGGGAAGTATTGCTTGAATATCTCGGCATAGGTGCCGTCGTCGATGAGCTTCTTGAGGCTGTCGTTGACCGCCTTCTCCAGCGCGGGATTATCCTTGCTCACGGCAAAGCCGTACTGCTCGGCGGTCGGGATGACCTCGATCATCTTCATGTCGGGATAGTTGGTCTGTAGCTGATACTCAGCGATGGGGGCGTCAAAGAACAGCGCCTCGATGCTGCCGGCTTGCAGTGCCGCCAGGCCCTCGCTGGTCTGGTTGTAGGGTTTTACGGTGGCGCCGGGGATGTTCTCCTGCGCCCAGTCAAAACCGGTAGTGCCGGACTGTGCTCCCACGGTCTTGCCCTCAAAGTCGCTCGCCTTGGTATAGTTGCTCGACGCAAGCGTTACGCAAGCCTGGTTGGAGTCGAAGTACGGGGTGCAGAAGTTGACCGATTCCTTGCGCTCATCGTTGATGGTCAGCGATGAGACGGCGAGGTCCATCTTGCCCCCACCCTGAACGGCGGTAATGAGGGTGTCGAAGCTCTGCGGGGGCAGATATTCAAGCGTAAGACCCAAGTCGGCGGCTATCACTTCCAGGAGATCGTACTCAAAACCGACCGGCTTTTCGCCCTCCAGTGAGATGAACGGCGGATAGTCGCAATCGGAGCCAACCGTCAAGACGCCCTCTTTGAGGAGTTTGAGGTCGGCGGTAGTGTCGGTGGCACCGCCCGTATCCGTGCTGGGCGTACCACTCGAACAGCCAACGAGTGCCATGCTCAGCGCCAACACCAGCGCCGCCATGACGGCAATTACCTTCTTGGACATAGACATCATAAAGCCTCCTTGTTCTCGACCACTCTTTTGCGTGCTAAAGCGCACCCGTATAGAGTACCGCAACTTATCGTGTAAGTCGGGAAGAATCATCCTCGGAAACATCGATTTAATCGTAAGCCGCCTCAAAAAACCCTTAACCCTCGGTCTCGCCGCTGGTTTCTTCGGGATTCTCGAGGGTCTCATCGATGGCGGGCGCCGGGGTCTCGGTGGTTGTACCCGCGCTGTTGCCCGACGAGAGGGAAACAATCGCCTGGTCGCTCAAGACCGTCTGGGCCGACACGGGGCCGAGCCACTTCGCAATAATCACCTGGAGGTTGCCGCTGTCGCGCAGGCTCCTCAACGCCTCGGTGAGCGCCGTCGCCAACTCCGATTTGTCGGCCGCGACGCCCATGTAGACACCCTGGGGCGCGGCCAGCAGCCCCTCGCAGCGGACATTCTCGTATTGGATGGCGAGGAAGGAACCGACGATGGCGTCGGCGGCAGCGTAGGATACCCTGCCCGAAGCGAGCTCGTCAAAGGCGCCGTTGAGCGAGGGGAAGGTCAGTAGGCTACCATCGCCGTAGTCTTTGCCCACCTGCCAGGCAGAAAGCGAGCCCTCCTGGGCCGCTATCGTCATACCGTTGAGCTGGGCGGAGTCGAAGGCCTGCGGTTCGCTCGACAAACCGACCGCAAAGAAGGCGGGGCCGTCAACAAGGTAGGGGCCGACCTGGACCTCGCTGAACGAGGTGGTCGAAGTGCTCGAAGTGGTCGAGTCGCTCTGGATGCTCATAACCACATCAACGGCTCCGTCGCGGAGAAGGGCGTTGACGTCTTGCCCGCTGGTCTCGACGAGCACAAGCTCAAGGCCCATCTGCTCGGCCAGCGCGGCGGCCACGTCAACGTCGATACCGATGATCTCGCTGCCTGAGCGGCCGGCAAAGGGTGCGTGCGTGGGATCGATTCCCACGCGCAGGACCCCGTCCTGAGCGATGCTCGGAGCCTTTATCTTGGCCGCAGGCAGAACAAGCTGCTCCTGTCCGCCAAAACCAAAGCAGCCGGTGAGCCCCAGAAGGGCAGCTGCCAAGACCACGCTGAGTATGCCTGTCAGGGTACGACGCCTGAGTTCCATGATTCCTCTTTTCTCGCCTCGCGATTAAAGACAGTGCTTGTTCTGTGCTACAGGTTCCCTCCAGCTGACCTGGTCTTTGACCCCACACTCGCATACCGGAGCGGTTGCCTGATACGATCTCACTACTGGCTCTCTCGCCCGGGAGGCGGATGCCTCAAACACCGGGCGGTACGGCTTACCCCTAAGACGCGCCGTGCTCGCGCGCGACTCGCGCCACGCGTTTACGTGGATCCTTTTGGCCGCGTCTACCATGGACTAGGAAGCTGCGCCGAGCGGCTCAACTTCCGCAACCACAGACCCGGAGGGAACCTTGTGATTTTACCAGAGCTTACCCCACTTCACCACACCCGGTTTTAGGAGCTTGGGTTACTCGATGAGGTCCAGGGCTTCGCGCAGGGCGTCGGTGAAGGGCTGCGGGGCGTCGTACATGGTGTTGTGCTTCGCGTTCGGGATGACGCGCAGGAGTTTGCGCGGGGCCTGTATCTGCTCAAAGTATTCGACGGCCAAGCTCGTTGAGACCTGCGTGTCGTCCGCTCCCAGGAGATAGGCGATAGGCACCTGGTACGTGTGGCCGCAGGCCTGCAGGTCAAACACCCGCAGATAGTCTATCAGGCCCCACCGAAGCCGCTCAACACTCTTTTTGAAGAATGAGAAATCCGAGAATCTGAAAGCGGGGTTGCGCATGAAGAGCAGTATCTCGCTCGGGCCCAATTTGACCAGCATACGGTATTTGTAGCGCAGACGCATGAAGGCTTCAAGGTTGGGTTGCGGCTCGTCGAGATGGGGCAGATACTCGATGCTTTCAAACGCAGGCAGAGCTGCGAGGTCTTTGGTGTTGCCCGCCTCAAGGATATTCTCGCGCAAGGCCTCCCAGGCCCGCCGCTCGTTCTCGTGCATCTCGATGGCCTGCCCTACTCCGATATACAGCAGCAGGTCCTCGGGGTGCTCAAGGGCATAGAGGCTGCCGAGCACGCTTCCCCACGAGTGCCCCATCACGACGATCTTCTGCGTGTTATAACGCTGCTTTAGATGGTCGACTACGGCCTTCATGTCGCGTTTTACGTCGTCGACAGTGATGGGATAGGTTACGGGTTTGGCGCTTGCCGCGAGGCTCTTGCCGCAGCCGCGCTGGTCCCAGAATACGAGGGTGACCATCTCCTTCCACCACTTCTTGAGCCAATAGCCCAGAAAGGATTGGGAGAAGCCCGGTCCGCCGTGCACGAACAGCAGCACGGGCGCCGGTTCGGCGGCGGGAATATGCAGCAGATATTGAGGCGCTCCGGTATCGAGGTATTCTTCAGAGTACACAAGCTTGGACATGGCAACCGCCTCTTTTTAAGATGCATAATCAGTATTTCCCTGCAGAACATAATGATTATAATGAATGGCATTGACAAAAGCACTACTTGAGACGTGGAGGATGCTATGCGTTCGGATGATTTCACGGGCATGATCGCGCAGGCTCGCAAGGCGTTGTTCGCTCCTTCGGTTGCCGCTGCTATCTCACAGGGCGGTGAGGTCACCTACTGCAC
>JAITEK010000172.1 GCA_031282085.1 Coriobacteriales bacterium | reverse complement strand
CTTTCGGTGCAGCTTGACTCTCGCGTACAGGCTGCGGAGAAGCGTGTGGCCAGCGCCTTTGTGCCTAAGGTCTACGACGGTTCGTTCTGGCTTGAGACACAGCCGTCAAAGCGGCGGGTACTTGTGGAGCTTGGGGAGGGGAGCATCTCCCTGGGAGACGAGCGCCAGCTGTGCTTCCCCCGGCTTGATGTTGAGAACACTGCCCATATCGGGCTGACGGGACCAAACGGCGCCGGCAAATCGACACTCATCCGTCATCTTGTCGCACGACTGCCTCATGACGTACCGACGCTCTACCTCCCGCAGGAGCTTGATAGCCAGCAGGCGCGTGGACTGCTCAACGAACTCAAAGAGCTGGACGCCGCCGAGCGAGGCCAGGTACTCAGCCTTGTCGCACGTCTCAACTCCGATCCCGACCGCATCCTGAGTGGCGAAGCCCTGAGTCCCGGCGAACTGCGCAAGATCATGCTTGCGCGGGGAGTCCTGCAGCGGCCGCAGCTCATCATCATGGACGAGCCGACCAACCACCTCGACCTCTCCTCCATCGAGGCGCTCGAGGCCGTGCTCGCCGCCTGCCCCTGCGCACTCGTACTCGTCAGCCACGACGCTCCCTTCCTCCAGGCAGCGACAAGCGAACGCTGGCTGTTTTCCCGCGACGGTTCCGTGCACCGCGTGCCGGGAATGTTATAATGCTTTCTCATTGTTTAAGTCGGGGTGTAGCGCAGCTTGGTAGCGCATCTGCTTTGGGAGCAGAGGGTCGCAGGTTCAAATCCTGTCACCCCGACCATCTGGGTCAGGTACCTCATAGAGGTGCCTGACCCAGATGCTTAGAGTGACAGGATTTGAACCTGGTTCTTGCAGGCAAGCGCTACAGGTGGGAGAGGTCGTAGGGGGTCTCCTGGTAGACGTAGTAGTTGAGCCAGTTCGCAAAGAATTGGTGTGCGTAGGTGCGCCAACGGACGAGGGGCGGCTTGGTGGGATCGTCGTCGGTGTAGTAGTTTGCCGGTAGGGCGATGTCCAGCCCCGCCGCCAGGTCGCGGCGGTATTCCGTGTCGAGCGTATCCGCATCATATTCGAGGTGCCCGGTCACAAAGACCTGCCGGTGGTCGGGGGCGGCGGTGATGACCGCTCCGGCTTCGGGAGAGCTGGCGAGCACTTTAAGCCCGACCGGCTCAACATCTTCGGCAAGCACGGTGGTGTAGCGCGATTGTGGCATGTAAAACGGGTCGTCCAGCCCCAAAAGCAGGCGGCTGGGGCTTTCGCACTGAGTGAGTGGGTAGACGCCGAACAGCTTTTTGCTGAGCGCGCGCTTCTCGACCCCGTAGAAATGTTGCAGCGCCGCGTTGACGCCCCAGCAGATGAACAGCGAACGGTAGACGTGCGTGCGCGACCACTCAAAGAGCGTCGTCAGCTCGTCCCAGTAATCGACGTCCCTGAACGGCAGGGTCTCCACGGGTGCGCCGGTGACGATGAGCCCGTCGAAGCGGCGGTCCTTGATGCCGCGCGAGTCGGTGTAGAACTCCTCCATGTGGCTTGCGGCGGTGTTTTTTGAGGTGTGCCCGCCCATGGTGACAAGCGTCACGCGCACCTGGAGTGGCGTGTTGGAAAGCAGCCGCAGCAGTTGCGCCTCGGTAGCGACCTTCGTCGGCATGAGGTTGACAATGGCAATCTCAAGCGGACGGATGTCCTGCGTTGTCGCGCGCTGTTCCGTCATGAGGAAGACGCTCTCCTCACGCAGGATGTCTATGGCTGGCAGGCCGTCGGGTACGTTGACTGGCATAAGACTCACTTCCTTGATGCAAGACCGCGCCGCGGCTATGGCGCGGTCTTGCAGTTTAACACAACAGCAAGAGGCGACGGGGCTCCCCTCCGCTAGATGCTGGCAAAGCCCTGCTCAAGGTCGGCGATGATGTCCTTGATGTTCTCGGTGCCGATGGACAGGCGCACGGTGGTTGGCGTGATACCTGCGTCGAGCAACTCGGCCTCGCTGAGCTGCGAGTGCGTAGTGGAGGCCGGATGGATGACGAGGGACTTCACATCGGCGACGTTTGCGAGCAGCGAGAACAGCTCGAGCTTCTCGGTAAAGGCGCGGGCCTGCTCGGCGGTGCCGTCGATCTCAAAGGTAAAGATGGTGGCGCCCCCGTTGGGGAAGTACTTCTGGTAGCGCTCATGGTCGCGGTGGTCGGGTTGGCTCGGGTGGTTGAGCTGCTTCACCTTGGGATGTCCGGTGAGGTACTCGATAACGGCCAGCGTATTCTCCACATGGCGTTCAACGCGCAGTGACAGGGTCTCAAGGCCCTGCAGGAACAGGAAGGCGTTGAGGGGGGCCAGTGCCGAGCCGGTGTCGCGCAGCAGCGTGACGCGCGCCTTGATGATGTAGGCTATGGCGCCAACGGCCTCGGTGAAGACGACGCCGTGATAGCTCGGGTTGGGCTGGCTGAGGCCCGGGAATTTGTCGTTTTGCGCCCAGTCGAAGGTGCCGCCGTCAACGATGACGCCACCGATGGAGGTGCCGTGGCCGCCGATGAACTTGGTGGCCGAGTGCACAACGATGTCGGCCCCATACTCAAAGGGACGCACGAGGTAGGGCGTGGCAAAGGTGTTGTCCACGATAAGCGGGATGCCCGCCTCATGCGCGATGGTCGCCAGCGCCTCTATATCGACGATGGTGGCGTTGGGGTTGCCGATGGTCTCGATGAAGATGAGCTTGGTGTTGGGCTGGATGGCTGCGCGCACCGCGTCGAGATCGGATGCGTCAACAAAAGACGCCGAGATGCCAAAGTCCTCAATGGTGTTGGAGAACAGGTTGTAGGTGCCGCCGTAGATGAACTTGTCGGTGACGATGTGGTCGCCCGCCCGCGCGATGTTCTGGATGGCGTAGGTCACCGCGGCCGCTCCCGAGGCAACGGCAAGCGCGGCAACTCCGCCCTCAAGCGCGGCGATGCGCTTCTCAAACACATCGGAGGTGGGGTTCATGATGCGCGTGTAGATATTCCCCGGTTCTGCCAGGCCAAAGCGGTCAGCCGCGGACTTGGAGTTGGGAAAGACGTAGGAGGTGGTCTGGTAGATGGGCACCGCGCGCGCGTCGGTGGCCGAGTCGGGCGCTTCCTGCCCGATATGGATCTGCTTGGTCTCAAAAGACCACTTGGAGGTATCGGTTACATTTGCCATGGTAGACGTTCCTTTCCTGAGTTTATGGATTCTGTTTCTTTTGTCATTCCCGGCCTCTGGCCGGGAACCTTTGGCTGTGTAAGCAGCCAACTCCACACAGAGAGCGCGTATCGCGCGCAACACAAACACAGCGCACAACACGTTTGTTCCCGCAAAGCCAGGGGTATCAGACGTAGGTCATCTCAAGCAGGGAAGTCACAGACGGGCAAGAACCGACAGATCGAACGGGAGAAGGATTTGATTGTGTTAGAGATTTGCGTATCTGCTTGGGAGAGAACAACGAAACTAAGCCTGGGTCACGGAAACCGAAGGCGTTAGCGGGGCATTCGCCCACTCATGGTGTTAAACACCGAAAGCTGTTCAGAAGCGATAATCACGCGACTCCTCGATACGCTAAGAAACAAGTTGGAAAACAACGGCAGTCATCTTACTGTGTCGCCCGCCCCCTGTCAAGCGCAGGTACCAACGCGGGGCAACGCGACGCCTGCCGGCTGCCAACGCGGTCAGTGCAAAACCTCGTCGCCGTGCTCCAGGGCGGTGGCGCCGGTGCGGCACATCTCAAGGATCTCATACTGTGCGAGCGCCTCGACAAAGGCGTCTATCTTGGTCGGTTTGCCCACGATCTCAAGCGTCATGCTCTTTTCGCCGAGGTCAACGATCTCGGCTTTGTAGGTATCGGCAACGCCAGGGATGGTGTCGCGTAGGTGCGTGTCGATGGCGAGCTTTACGAGCAACAGTTCGCGCTGCGAACTGCTGTCTGGGTCGAGCAGGGCGACCTTACGCACCTCCACGAGCTTTGCGCTTTGAGAGAGTATCTGTTTGAGGCTGAGGTCGTCGGCCGAGGTGGTTACCGTGATGCGCGAGATGCTGCTGTCGTGGGTCGCGCTCACCGTGAGGGAGTCGATGTTAAAGCCCTTGCGGGCGAACAGGCTCGCAATGCGGGCCAACACGCCGAAACGGTTGTCAACGAGCAGCGAGACGATGCGCCGGGTGCGCTCGCGTGGCTGCTGAGGCAGCGCGTCCGCCTCACGGATATACTCGGTTCCATCGAGGGGGTTGCTCAGCTCAGGCATTGCAGGCTCTCCTTCCGACCTTTTGATCCGGTTCACTCTCGGGCTCCTCAGTCCGTCGACGTGTCGCTCACGGCGCTGCCCACGGGCAGCATCGGCAGCACCTGCTCATCGCGATCGATAACACATTCTATCCAGACGGGCCCCGTGCAGGTAAGCGCCTGCGCAAACGCCGCCTCAAACTCCGCGGGCGTTGTCGCGCGCAGCCCCAGCAGCCCAAAGCCCTCAGCGACCTTCACGTAGTCGGTCGCGCGGTTAAGCGTCGTCGCCGAGTAGTGCGCGTCGTAGAATTCCTTCTGCCACTGGCGCACCATGCCGAGCGTCTGATTGTTGAAGATGACGGTGATGATGGGCAAGCGGTAACTCACGGCCGTGCAGGCCTCATTGAGGTTCATATGGAAGCTGCCATCCCCCGTGATATGGACAACGGGGCGCACGCGCGTGCTGCCGCCTCCCGCGCCTATCTGCGCACCGATGGCCGCTCCGTAGCCAAAGCCCATCGCACCAAGCCCGCCGCTGGTAAGAAAACTGCGCGGACGGGTCTGCCGGGCAAACTGCGCCGCCCACATCTGGTGTTGTCCCACATCGGTGGTGATGATGACGTCCGGCCCCGCGAGTTCGGCGATGGCGCTGATTATCTGGTGGGGCTTGAGGATGCTGTCGCTGTTTGCGGGCTGGTAGTCGGTAGCACGCCACCCCGCTATCCGCTCCAGCCAGGCGTCGCGACAAGTCGGAGGGGCAGTTGCCCCGTCCCCGTCAAGCGCGTGCAGCAGCGAGCGCAGCAGCGTGCCTGCGTCGCTGATGATCGCGAGGTCAACCTCAACATTCTTGTCCACCTCGCTTGGGTCTATGTCCACCTGGATGATGCGCGCCTGCGCGGCCCAACGTGCGGTGTCGAGGGCGACGCGGTCTGAGAAGCGGAACCCCAGCGCGAGGACGAGGTCGGCGGCGGCCAGGGCGCGATTGGCGCTCGTGCGCCCATGCATCCCGGCAAGTCCAAGGTTGAGCGGGTCGTCAAAACTGAGCACGCCGGTGCCCATGATGCTGTGGACGGCGGGTATCTGCGTGAGGTGGATGAACGCGCGCAGTTCCTCAAAGGCGTCCGAGGACACAACGCCGCCACCGAAGATGATGAGCGGCCGCTCGGCGGCGGCAAGCTCTGCAAGCAGAGGGTCAACGGCGGGAGACGGGGCAACCG
>JAITEK010000171.1 GCA_031282085.1 Coriobacteriales bacterium | reverse complement strand
GCCCTAGCTTGTCAACTTGACAAGTTTAGGGGATATAGGTATGCTGCTCTGCGAGAGAGCGAGTGCGTTGAAGCTGGGGTTATGGCGCCGGGAGGAGACTTTATGGCAACGATGACGGTTGGTGAACTCAAGACCCATTTCTCCGAGGTGCTTGCCCAGGTGCAGCAGGGTGAAGAATACCAGGTGGCTTACGGGCGCGCTAAGAAGCCGGTGGCTCGGCTTGTGCCGATGGATGCCGAACGGCCATCGCGTACGGTTGGCATTCTGCAGGACAAGGCAAGCTTCACCCTGAGCGAGGACTTTAAGTTCGCGTCTGAGGAAGAATTCCTGGGACTCATATGAGCTATCTGATGGACACTCATGTGCTGTTGTGGTTCTTGATGAGCACGGAGAAGCTGAGCGACCGGGCACTTGAGGTGCTCACAGATGCGCACACTGACGTTTACGTGAGCACGGTGTCCTTTTGGGAGCTTTCTCTCAAGCACGCGCTGGGCAAATTGTCCATCGAGGGCTTTGAGCTTGACGACCTGGAGGAGATAGTATGCGAAGCCGGAGTCGGCATCATCGGGCTTAATGAGCGGGAGAGTTCCTCCTTCCACCGCCTGCCGTTACACGCCGCGCACCGGGACCCCTTCGACCGCATGCTCATCTGGCAGGCAATCAAACGCGACATGGGCCTGCTCAGCAACGACCAACACTTCGCCCTCTACCGCTCCTACGGCCTGCGCCTCGTATGGTGAGTGGGTGGGGTGGGCTGCGGGATGGTTGAGGTGGCTGGGTGGGTGGTGACGGCGCGGGTTGTTGAAAACTTGACAGCATTATGCTAGCATTACGACAGCATTAAGGAGGGCCTTATGACTACCTTGACTATCCGACAAGTCGACGACTCCATAAAAGATAAGCTACGGGCGATCTCAAAATCTAATGGTCGTTCTGTAGAATCTGAAGTCCGGCTGCTCATAGCAAACTACGTTGCGCATGAATACCCTCGCTCTGTTAGCCAGAAATACGGGCTGGGGACCGAGTTGGTTGCCTTGTTTAACGGCGCCGGAGAGACCTTGGAACTTCCGTCGCGCTCAGAGCTGCCACGTAAAATTGGGCTCGAATGATTATCCTGGACACCAACGTAATCTCTGAGCTGATGAGGCCCGAGCCCAGCCAGATGGTTGTCTCCTGGCTTGATAGCCAGCGGAAAGACGAGCTTTGCCTCACCGCACTTACTCAAGCCGAACTGGCCTTTGGCATAGAGCTTATGGCGAGCGGCAAGCGGAAGACCGAGCTGACAGCCGCATTCAAATACTTTATTGACGAAGTGTTTGCGGACAGAGTGCTTGCCTTTGACTCACACGCAGCCGACTATTACGCGTCTATCGCTTCTGCGCGGCAGATAAGCGGGAGGCCAATAAGTGTTATAGATGCGCAGATTGCCGCACTATGCCTGAGCGCAGGCGCGCCGCTGGCAACACGCAACACCAAGGATTTTGCGGGAACCGGCGTGGCGCTCATCAACCCATGGGAGGACTTGGGCTAGAAAAACGCATGACAAGTGGTGACGGCGCGGGCAGCTATGACCCTTTGCCTTGACCGATTGGGGCGGGTGCATTACATTACACAATAGAACACAATAGAACAACTTAGAGAAGGACAGAGTGATGAGCCCCGCAACGGTTTTGCGACCCTCGCAACCGCCGCTGAGGCTACCCGTGGCTACCCTTATCTGTTGCAGTTGATTGGTTACTACATACTTGGATACGCCCGGGATTCCGATACCATCACAGCGCTTGATGTACGACGCGCGATAGCGAGCTCAAAACAGGAGATGATAGACAGCGTATTCAACACCATACTCACGCCTCTCTCGGAAAAGGATAAGGAGTTTCTCCGAGCCATGTCGAAGGATGGCACGATAAGCAAGATGTCTGACGTCGCCCAGCGGATGAAGGTCAGCCAGCCGTACGCCCAAAAATATCGCCGCCGCCTCATCGCAGCCGGTGTAATGAATCCCCTTTCTGAGGCGCTATCTGTTAAAAAGTTTGCTCGGCCTGATGCGGAGTGGTTTGATTTTGTGCTTCTTAACCGGGGCTATCGTAATCTGGTTTTTAGCTGATGCTCCGAAAGACTACGACATCCTAATCGGCCCAGTTGCAAATGACGCTGTTGGAGTTGTGCTCAATCAGTTTGTCTCCGGCATATACGGTAATCCTGACGATCAAGAATCTAAGGACACCGCTGTTCGGCTTTTGCTGACACAAAGCCTACACGATCAGGTGTTTTTTGGTACTGAACGCGCAGTCTCGTATCTGCGGTTCTTGGAGGTGTCCGATGTTCGTTTTGACTGATGAGACTATCGAAAGCGCGATAGATAACATCAGCGGTTTCATCATCACGAAAACCACCGAAAGAACCGGTAAGCCACTTGAGGAGATAACTCGGTTGTTCTATCGCTCAAAGCTATATGCTCAACTAAGCGACAAAAATACTGGCTATTATTGGGACAGTATCCCCGAGATGATAGATATATTTGAGAACGAATTGAATGGCACAGCGGGTGAAGCAGACGAACGCACAGGGCCGAGCTAGGCAGGGCCTGCGCACGGAAGGACACAGGGATGGTTAAGACGGCCGGGCGGGGATGACAAGGGGGCGGGCGGTCTTTCTATAGCTGGATGGTGCGGGTTGTTAGGCGGGCGCTCAGGGTGGGGGAATGGGTGACGAGGACGAGGCCGATGTTTTGTGCGGCGCAGGCATCGAGCAGGACGTGCCAGATGCGGGCCTGGGTTACTGCGTCGAGCATGGTGCTTATCTCGTCGGCGATGATATAGCGCGGGCGCGCGGCCAGCGTGCGGGCGAGGCAGAACCGTTGGAGTTCCCCGCCGCTCAACTCATGGGGATGACGGGAGAGCCACTCGTCGCGGATGCCGAGGGCTTCGCGGAGTTGGGGCGTGACTTCGCCGGCCTCGCGGAGTGTCGCTTGCATGCGCATATGCGTGTCGAGGGCCTGTTCGGGATGCTGCCAGATGAGTTGCACCGGGCAGGCGCCTCTTTTTGGGAGCGGCTTGCCGTCTGCGAGCACCTCGCCTTGCTGTGGCGTGAGGTAACCGGCGAGTAGTTTGCAGAGGGTCGATTTACCCACGCCCGAGGGCGCCGCCAGCGCCACGCGCTCATGCGGCTCTATGCTGAGGGCGAGGCCGCCGAACAGTTCGGGCTGCCCCGGGTAGGCGAAGTGGATGTTGCGCGCTTCTAGCATGGATCCTGCTCCTCCGGGAGGCAAAAGTCGTGTTCGGGGAGGGCGTGCCAGAGGGCGCGGCTGAAGGGGTGCGCCAGCGTGCTGGGGGAGGCGAAATTCGCGACCGCTGTCTCCTCGACGACGGTGCCCTCGTTGAAGACCGCCACGCGGTCAGCGACGCGTAGGGCCAGCTCGATGTCGTGCGTGATGAGCAGCACGCCTCCCCCATCGTCGGCGAACTCACGCAGGTCGGCCAAGGCGCGCTGCGCCAGCTCGAGGTCGAGGCCCGGCGTTGGCTCGTCGGCGATGATGACGCGCGGGTTGTCCATCAGCGCGCAGCACAGCAGCACGCGTCGCGCCATGCCGCCGGAGAGCTCGTGGGGGTATTTGTCCACGACGTCCGGCGGGAGGTTGTACCGCTCAAGTAGTTGGGCGAGGCACTCGGTTGGGGGTTGAGGGGGCTGGGGGGGTTGTGTGGTACGTCCGTCTTCGTGCGGATGTCTCCCGTTAGATTCTGGGACGAGCCCAGAGTGACGGGATGAGTGACGGGACGGGGCAAGGACAGAGGGGACGGGGCAACTGTCCCACCTGGTGAGGCTGCTGCTGCATCGAGAACGCGTCGTCGTGTGGGACAGTTGCCCCGTCCCCCTGTCCCGTCGCCCTCTCCCCGTCCTGCGCCCATATTGGAGCCGAGTGCTATGAGAACGCGTCGGACGGGGTTGGGAGAGCTTTTCTTT
>JAITEK010000098.1 GCA_031282085.1 Coriobacteriales bacterium | reverse complement strand
GTCGCCTGTATCCCGGCGGCTATAGTGGGCTTTTTGCTGGACGATTGGGTTGAGGAGCGCTTCTTTAACGCAGTGGTTGTGGCCTGTGCCCTGGTGGTCTACGGCATCGCCTTCATCATTATAGAACGGGTGCAGGGCAACCGGGAGAGCAGCGCGCGCGGCGGCCATCGGCGACAGGACAGCGAGATGCAAAGCCTCTCCTTCTCACGCGCCCTGGCCATTGGCGCCTTCCAGTGCCTGGCCATTATCCCAGGCACCTCGCGCTCCGGCTCCACCATCCTTGGCGGGCGCATCCTCGGCGTTTCGCGCACGGTTGCAGCTGAGTTCTCGTTCTTCCTCGCCATCCCGGTCATGTTCGGCTGGAGTCTGCTTAAGGTGTTGAAGGCCTTCGTGCGCGACGGACTGGTTTTCACCACAATGGAGTGGGGGGTGCTCGGCGTAGGCATCGTTGTGGCCTTTGTTGTCTCGGTGCTCGCCATCCGCTTTCTCATGGGCTACATCAAAAACCACAGCTTCGCGGCTTTTGGCTGGTATCGCATCGTACTCGGCTTGCTCGTACTCGTGTACTTCGCTGCAACCGGCTCACTGTTCAGCTGAGACCAAGGCTCTCCATCTTCGTCATGAAACAGCCATTCCGCACGGAGTTGTGTGTCGTGTGCCGCGCACGCTCCTGATGTGGAGATGCGGGCTTGCGCCCGCAAAGATTCCCGTGCTCCGCGCAGGAATGACAGCAGGGGAGACACCGCCTTTTCTTTGTCACTCCCAAAACCACTTGCATTCGCGTAGGGGGCTCCCTATAATGAGTATATGAACAAATGCTCATATATACATTACTAGGGAGAAGCCATGATGGCATACGACTCACAGCAGGTAATCGCGAATGACGCGACAGCAGTCGCCACCTCAGTCTCCAACCAGTGGTTTGCCACAGGTGGCTGCGAGTTCGATGAGACCTGTTGCGGCGCCGTTATCCGCAACAGCGAGGCGCTTTATGGGGACGCCGGCGCCGTCCCGAGCGACACGCTCATCTACCGGGCGACGGAGATATTCGCGGCCTTGGCCGATTCCACGCGCTTCAAGATACTCAGTGCGCTCTCGGCAGGGGAATTGTGTGTCCACGAGCTTGTTGCAATCTGCGACGTGTCGCAATCCGCCGTCAGCCATCAGCTGCGTCTGCTGCGCGACCGCAACCTCGTGAGTGCACGACGCGACGGACAAAAAGTCGCCTACCGCTTCTCCGATGACCACGTACGATCGCTCATCCTCATCGGTCTTGAGCACGCGTCGGAACGGGAGGCCTGATATGTGCGCCGACCATTGCCCCGATTCCTGCTGCACGGGCGGAGAGGCGGTTCTCCCGCAAAAGCTGCCAGTTGACCCTGTGCCTCTCGCACCCAGCCAAAGCCTCAATAACAACACCTCCGACGACGATGATGACGACGATGGCGTCCCCTGCTCCTGTTGTGCAAGCTGTGCGGCCGAGGGGGAGGGCATGCAAGGCGAGAAGGGCGCACGCAAGCTCCGTTTCCCGCTGCCGCTTGTAATCTGTGCCGCGTTTACCCTCCTATCCATTGTCCTTCATATCGTCGGCGTCTCCGGTCCCATCCTCGCGCCGCTTGCCACAGGGCTTGCGCTTGCCGGTTCGCTGACGGGGCTCTACATCATCGTGCCTGCGATACGTTCCGCTGTTGTCAGCAGGTCGCTCGACATCAACATCCTTATGGCTATCGCGGTTCTCGGGGCCTGGTTGCTGGGGGATTTTGTCGAGGCGGCAGCAGTTGTGCTGTTCTTCTGCGTAGGGGAGTGGCTTGAGGAGTTCGCCATTGCGCGCAACCGCTCGTCCATCGAGCGGCTCATGGATCTCACGCCGCCGATCGTGCGCGTTAAGCAGGGCGACGAGATAGTCGAGCGGGCGCCCGAGGAGGTTTCGCTCGGCTCTACCGTCATCATCCGACCAGGCGACCGCGTGCCTCTCGATGGCGTTGTTAGCGCGGGAGGCGCCTCGGTTGACGAATCGCCTATCACCGGCGAGTCGGTTCCCGTGCTCAAGCAGCCTGGCGACGCGCTGTATGCCGGCTCGCTTTCCGTCGACGGTAGGCTCGAGTTTGCCACCACGGCGACCGTGGAGAACTCCACACTGGCGCGCATCGTCGCGCTCGTTGAGGAGTCGCAGGCGAAGCGCACACCCTATGAGCGCTTTATCAACCGCTTCGCAAAGCACTATACGCCGCTTGTGGTTGTTATTGCCGCACTGGTTGCCCTCGTACCGACGCTGATTACGCTGCTCACGCCACTCGACATCGGCGGCATCACCACCTGGGGCTACCGGGCGCTTGCACTTCTCGTTATCGCCTGCCCCTGTGCGCTGGTTATTGCCACGCCGGTAAGCGTGGTTACCGGGCTTGCCCGCGCCGCCCGTATGGGCGTGCTGGTAAAGGGCGGCGCGTTTCTCGAGCTTGGCGCAAAAGTACGCGCCGTTGCCTTTGACAAGACGGGCACCCTTACCTATGGCAAGCCCGCGGTCACCGAGGTCGTGGCGCTTCCCGCGGCGTCCGGCGTTCTCGACCTTGAAGGCGCGGAGCTCGCAGAGCCTGCGGCCAGTACAACCATCCTCGCCTGGGCCGCGTCGCTTGAGCGGGACTCCACCCATCCGCTTGCCCGCGCGATCCTTGCGGCCGTAAAAGATGAGAGCCGTATCCCCCAGGCCAAAACCGTCACCGAGGTGGCGGGGCGGGGAATCTCCGGCGAGGTCGCCGGACGCACCGTTGCGGTGGGCAGCCCCGCCTTTGCCTCAAGCCTCGCGACGCTTGAGCCAGCCGTCCGTGAGCGCATAACCGCGATAGAGCAGACGGTCGCCACGGTTCTCGTGGTGCTCGTCGGCGCTGTGCCCGTCGGCTTGATAGGCGTCAAGGATGTTGTGCGCACCGAGAGCTCTGCGCTGCTCAAGAAGCTCAAGGGGGCGCACGGCATGCATACCGTCATGCTCACGGGCGACAACGCGACCACAGCCCAGGCCATCGCCCGGGAGGCGGGTATCGAGCAGGTGCACTCT
>JAITEK010000091.1 GCA_031282085.1 Coriobacteriales bacterium | reverse complement strand
TTATCGTTGATGTCTACGCCCTGGCTGATGTAAACGTCCTGCACCTGCTTGACGATGTAACGCAACGTGGTGTTGGAGTCCGTAAGGCGCAGCAGGTCATGCGGGTTGATGGAACCCTTGGTGAGCTGCTGGCCGACCTCTACCTGCGCGCCATCCACCGTGTCTGGCAGAAGCTGGGCACGCACAGAAATCTGGTACTCACGGAAGTTGCCTTCCTTGTCGCTGATGGTCAGCGTCCGCTGGTTGCGGTCGCCGGTAATCTGCAGAGTACCGGCAATCTCGGCGAGGATGGCCTGGCCCTTGGGACGGCGCGCCTCAAACAGCTCGGTAACGCGGGGCAGACCGTGGGTGATATCCTCACCCGCAACGCCACCGGTGTGGAAGGTACGCATGGTAAGCTGGGTTCCCGGCTCACCGATAGACTGTGCCGCGATGATGCCAACCGCCGTGCCGATGTTGATGGGGCGCGAGGCCGCAAGGTCCCAGCCGTAGCACTTTTGGCAGACGCCGCGATGGGCGTGGCAGGTCATGATTGTACGGATACGCACTATCTCAAGACCGGCGTCAACCAGCTTCTGTGCATCGACAAGCGAGGTTATGTACTGGTCTTTGTCGAGCAGTATCTCGCCCGTCTCGGGATGCACGGCTGGATCAAGCAGGCAGCGACCGATGAGGTTACGGTCGATCTCGCCCTTGTCGTTCGTGAGGCTGTAGTCGATGCCATCCTCGGTGCCGCAGTCTACCTCGCGGACGATAACGTCCTGCGCCACGTCGACGAGACGACGCGTGAGGTAACCGGAGTCTGCGGTACGCAGCGCCGTGTCGGCCAGACCTTTACGCGCGCCGTGCGTGGAGATAAAGTACTCAAGGACAGAGAGACCCTCGCGGAAGTTCGCCTTGATGGGGCGGTCGATGATCTCACCTTTCGGGTCGGACATAAGACCGCGCATACCGGCGAGCTGACGGATCTGCTTGATGTCACCACGGGCGCCGGAGAAAGCCATCATGTAGATGGGATTGAACTTGTCGAAGTTGGCGGCCATCGCCTCTCCGACCTCCTCGTTGGCGGCGTTCCAGATGTCAACCACCTGGCGATGACGCTCGTCGGAGCTCATGAGGCCCAGCTCGTAGTCCGCGTCGATGGCGGCGACCTTGCGGTCGGCCTCGGCGAGGATGGCCTCCTTCTCGGGCGGCACCGTCGCGTCGTAGACGCTTACGGTAACACCGGCACGCGTCGCGTAGTGAAAACCGATGGCCTTGAGGCCGTCGAGTATCTCGGGCATCTGCGAGACCGTGTAACGGTTGCAGCAGTCCTCCACCAGGCGGGCTGTTTCCTTTTTGTTCATCTCGTAGTTCACAAAGGAATGGTCCTCGGGCAGCACGTTGTTAAAGGTGATGCGTCCGATGGTGGTCTCGATGCGCTCACCGGCCTTGCGCTCCTCAAAGACTCCATAGGCCGTCTCGACGACCGTGTCCTTGATGAGGCGCACCTGTATCCTGGCCTGCAAGTCTACATCCGCGCGCGAGTCGTAGGCGTTGAGCGCGTCGTCAAAACTCATAAAGGCGCGTCCCTCACCGGGGAAGCCCTCACGGGCGGCCGTGAGGTAGTACAGGCCGATAATCATGTCCTGCGTAGGCACCGCGAGCGGGCGGCCGTGCGCAGGCGATTTGATGTTGTTGGCTGAGAGCATGAGCACGCGAGCCTCGGCCTGCGCCTCGCCGGACAGCGGCACGTGAACCGCCATCTGGTCGCCGTCGAAGTCCGCATTGAAGGCGGTGCAGACGAGCGGGTGCAGACGGATGGCCTTGCCCTCAACGAGTACCGGCTCAAAGGCCTGGATGCCAAGGCGGTGCAGGGTCGGTGCGCGGTTGAGCAGCACGGGATGCTCGGCAATAACCTCCTCCAGCACGTCCCACACGGTGGTGGAGACGGCGCGGTCAACGGCCTTTTTAGCAGCCTTGACGTTGGGTGAATGCTCCAGCTCCACAAGCCGCTTAACCACAAAGGGCTTAAACAGCTCAAGCGCCATGATCTTGGGCAGGCCGCACTGGTATATCTTGAGCTGCGGGCCCACAACGATGACGGAACGGCCGGAGTAGTCGACGCGCTTGCCCAGCAGGTTCTGGCGGAAGCGTCCCTGCTTGCCCTTGAGCATATCACTGATGGACTTGAGCGGACGATTGCCTGGCCCCGTAACAGGACGGCCGCGGCGCCCGTTGTCGAACAGTGAGTCAACGGCCTCCTGCAGCATACGCTTCTCGTTGTTCACGATAATCTCGGGCGCGCCGAGATCGAGCAGCCGCTTGAGGCGGTTGTTGCGGTTGATAACGCGACGGTACAGGTCGTTAAGGTCGCTCGTGGCAAAACGCCCGCCGTCGAGCTGCACCATCGGGCGCAGGTCGGGCGGGATAACGGGAATGACGTCGAGAATCATGTCCTCGGGCTTGTTCTCACTTTTAATGAAGGCATCCACAACCTTGAGGCGCTTAATGGCCTTAGCCCGCTTCTGCCCCTTGCCCTCGGCGATGACCAGGCGCAGCTCGGCTGCGGTCTGCTCAAGATCGATGGCCGCCAGCAAGTCGCGCACAGCCTCAGCGCCCACGCCACCGCGGAAGTACTCGCTGTAGTTGAGGCGCATCTCGCGGTACAGGGCCTCGTCACTCACAAGCTGCTTCTCGCTGAGCTTGAGGAAGGCATTGTATGCCTCGATGCGCAACTCCTTGCGCTCGGCATACTCCTCCTTCAGATCGATTATCTCCTGCTCAACCTCCTCGGGGGTGAGCCGCTCGTCCTCCTCAATGTCCGCCGCAAACTCCTCGTCGTCGGCAAACTCCGTGGAGAGGCGACGGGTCGCCTCAATGGCGCGCTCAAGCTCGGCGTCCAGCTCCTCCAAATCGGCGGTCAGCTCGTCCTTGAGGTCCACCGCGTCGGTGTCGCGCGCGTCGGTGTCTATCCAGGTGATGATGGACGAGGCAAAGTACAGCACCTTCTCCAGCTCCTTAGGAGGAACGTCGAGCAGGTAGCCGAGGCGGGAGGGCGAACCCTTAAAGTACCAGATATGGCTCACGGGCGCGGCCAACTCGATGTGGCCCATGCGCTCGCGGCGAACCTTGGAGCGCGTAACCTCAACACCGCAGCGCTCGCAGACGATGCCCTTGAAGCGGATGCGCTTATACTTGCCGCAGTTGCACTCCCAGTCCTTGGTTGGACCGAATATCTTCTCGCAGAACAGACCGTCTTTCTCGGGCTTGAGCGTCCGGTAGTTGATGGTCTCGGGCTTTTTTACTTCACCCCGTGACCAGGAACGGATACGCTCAGCCGATGCCAGGCCGATGCGGAGCTGGTCGAAGTTGTTGACGTCGAATTCTGTCATGCTCACTCTTTTCCCTCTCCGTTGTCTTCGATCTCGTCGATAAGCCCCTTGAGGGCGTCTGCCATATCGGCCTCAATGTCCACCTCGCCGGTATCATTGGCGTCGCTGACGTCCTCGGCATCGCTGGCAACCTCAGCGTCAAGCGCATCTGCGCCGTCGGCACCCTCAGCGTCATCCTCAAACAGCGTACCCACGTTGTCGGCGTCCTCAGTTGCAGCAACAAGGCTTTCGCCCAGGCTGCTGAGGCTTTCCCTGGAGTCACCAAAGTCCAAATCGTCAAGGCCGCTCGCTATGAGATCGAGCGCGTCCTCGTCATTGTCGAAGTCCTGCATCATAAGCACCGAAGCCAGGCTCTCCGGCTCCTCGGGAGAGAAGTCCTCAAGGCTCTCCTCGCGCGCCTCGCCGATAAGCTCAACGTCAAGGCATAGCGACTTCATCTCCTTAACGAGCACCTTAAAGGACTCAGGCACCTCGGCAGCCGGGATGTTCTCGCCCTTTACGATGTGCTCGTAGGACTTCACGCGGCCGGCCGTGTCGTCGGATTTGATGGTGAGTATCTCCTGCAGCACGTGGGAGGCGCCGTAGGCGTACAACGCCCACACCTCCATCTCGCCAAAGCGCTGGCCACCAAACTGCGCCTTACCACCGAGCGGCTGCTGGGTGATGAGGCTGTAGGGGCCGGTTGAGCGTGCGTGAATCTTGTCGTCGACAAGATGCGAGAGCTTGAGGATGTAGTTCCACCCCACGGTGATGGGCTCGCGGAAGCGCTCTCCCGTACGCCCGTCGTACAGCCAGGTCTTGCCCTCAAGCGTCAGCTGCGGGATAAACTCCTTGCGCGCGAGTTCGCCAAGCTGCTCGGTGGTGTATCTGAGCAGGTTGCGGTTTGCCTTGTCGATGGCGCGTGATATCTCCGACTCAGTGGCGCCGTCGAACACGGGGGTCGCAACGTGCATCGGGCCCTCAACGGAGCGCTCAGTCTCCTCGTCCGACCAGCCAAAGTGCGCCGCCCAGCCAAGGTGCGTCTCAAGCAGCTGCCCCACGTTCATACGCGAGGGTACGCCGAGTGGGTTCATGATGATGTCGATGGGTGTGCCATCAGCAAGATAGGGCATGTCCTCGATGGGCAGGATGCGGCTGATAACGCCCTTGTTGCCGTGGCGACCTGCCAGTTTGTCACCCTGCTGTATCTTGCGCTTTTGCGCGACGTAGACACGGACCAGCTCATTGACGCCCGGCGACAACTCATCTCCGCTGTCGCGGGAGAAACGCGAGATGCCGATGATGCGCCCGCCAGAACCGTGCGGCACCTTCAGCGAGGTGTCGCGCACCTCACGCGCCTTCTCACCAAAGATAGCGCGCAGCAGGCGCTCCTCGGCGGTGAGCTCGGTCTCGCCTTTGGGGGTGACCTTGCCAACAAGCACGTCGCCGGGGAACACCTCGGCGCCGATACGAATGATGCCGTCAGCGTCGAGATTGGCCACCATCTCGTCTGAGATGTTGGGTATCTCGCGGGTTATCTCCTCGGGGCCGAGCTTAGTGTCGCGCGCGTCCACCTCATACTGTGAGATGTGGATGGAGGTAAGCAGGTCGTCGCTTACCACACGCTCGGAGAGGATGATGGCGTCCTCGTAGTTAAAACCTTCCCAGGGCATATAAGCCACGAGCAGGTTTTGGCCAAGCGACAGCTCACCGAGTTCGGTTGCCGGGCCGTCTGCCAGCACATCGCCCGCAAAGACCTCCTGGCCCACGCGGACCAGCGGCTTGTGATTGAGGCAGCCGCTCTGGTTGGAACGCTGGAACTTGGGCAGCTCGTACTGGTCGAGCGAGCCGTCCTTCGCGCGGACGGTCACCTTGTCGGTCTGTACATACTCAACCACACCGGCACGCCTTGCGAGCACAATCTCGCCGGAGTCAACGGCACAGCGATGCTCCATGCCCGTGCCCACGAGCGGGGCGGAGGGCTTGAGCAGCGGCACCGCCTGGCGCTGCATGTTAGAGCCCATAAGGGCGCGGTTTGCGTCGTCGTGCTCGAGGAAGGGAATGAGCGCAGTTGCAACCGACACCATCTGACGCGGCGAGACGTCCATGTACTGCACGCTCTTGGGGTCGACCTCTTCCGGCTCGCCGAACACGCCATGCGCGTCCCGCACACGGCAAAGCACCTTCTTGGCGGGGACAAACTCACCGTTCTCGTCCCGTTGCCCAAATTGGCACGTCTCCTGGTCGAACAACTCGTTTGCCTGCGCGATGATGAAGTTCTCCTCCTCATCGGCGGTGAGGTAGTCTATATCGTCGGTCACCTTGCCATCAACAACGCGGCGGTACGGCGCCTCGATAAAGCCATAGGGGTTAACGCGCGCATAGGTCGCAAGCGTGCCGATAAGACCGATGTTAGGACCTTCCGGCGTCTCGATAGGGCACATGCGGCCGTAGTGCGAGGTATGCACGTCGCGCACCTCAAAGCCCGCGCGCTCGCGCGACAGGCCGCCGGGACCGAGGGCCGAGAGGCGGCGCTTGTGGGTGATGCCCGTAGCGGGGTTTGTCTGGTCCATGAACTGCGAAAGCTGCGAGGACCCAAAGAACTCCTTGATGGCCGCAACGATTGGGCGGATGTTGATGAGGGACTGCGGTGTGATCTCATTGACCTCCTGCGTGGACATACGCTCGCGCACAACACGCTCCATGCGCGAAAGACCGATGCGGAACTGGTTTTGGATCAGCTCGCCGACCGTGCGGATACGACGATTGCCAAAGTGGTCGATGTCGTCGGTCTGCTTGGTCTCGTCACCCGCATGCAAGTCGACGATGTAGCGCATCGTCTTAACGATGTCCTCATGCGTAAGCACCGACTGCTCTCCGGGAGCCTCGATGCCAAGCTTCTTGTTGATCTTGTAGCGGCCAACGCGTGCCAGGTCATAGCGCTGTGGGTTAAAGAACAGCCCCTCCAGCAGGGTGCGCGCAGAGTCCACCGTCGGTGGCTCACCAGGCCGCAGGCGCTTGTAGAGCTCGATGAGCGCGTCCTCGCGTGTTGCAGCGTTGTCGCGGTCGAGCGTGCGCAGCACAAGGTCGCTGTCGCCAAGCAGCTCAAGAATCTCCTCGCGGCTGTTAGCGATGCCCAACGCGCGCAGCAACAACGTGGCCGGTTGCTTGCGTTTGCGGTCGACGCGCACGGACAGGATGTCGCGGCGGTCGGTCTCAAACTCAAGCCAGGCACCTCGCGAGGGGATGACCTTCGCGTTGAAGATCATCTTGTCGGAGGTCTTGTCTGGCTCGGTGGAGAAGTACACGCCCGGCGAGCGGACGAGCTGGCTTACCACCACGCGCTCGGTGCCGTTGATGACAAAGGTGCCGCGGGGCGTCATAAGCGGGAAGTCGCCCATGAACACCTCCTGCTCCTTGATCTCGCCGGTGCCCGTGTTGATGAAGCGCACCTCAACGAACAGCGCGGCCTGGTAGGATATATCCTTGGCCTTGCATTCGTCGACGGAGAATTTGGGGTCACCAAACTCGTGGGCGCCAAACTCTACCTGCAGGTTCTTAGATGAGTTCTCGATTGGTGAGATGTCGCGAAAAGCTTCCGCAAGCCCGTCGGTCTTGAACCAGTTGAACGAATCAACTTGGATCGAGATTAAGTTGGGAACATCCATGACCTCGGGGATTTTTGCGAAACTTTTGCGCTCTCGGTACAGTGCTGTAGAAGCGGGGATTTGTCCTCGTGGCAAAAGGGATTCCTCCTTCAGAAGTAGGAAAGAGCCGTCAATAGTCGCAACCTTATACGGTATCGTTGTGTAGGAGGTTGGTCAAGAGCCAAATCTCAAAAAGTCTAAAAAATCTGGCAAATGTTGACATTTTGTAACGGGCCCTACCAGACGCGGGCGATGGCTGCTACGCGAACCTCCCGTGCGCCGGATGAGAGGAGTGTGCGTGTTGCGGACTCAAGCGTTGCCCCGGTGGTGAAGACGTCGTCGATGAGCAGCAGGCGGCTGGGCAGGCGGTGGGGCGAGTGGTGGGGCGGGAGGTCCTCCTGAGGGGCCTGCTGTTGCCGCACTTGAAAGAGGGCGCGCGCGTTGTTGCCGCGTTGTGCGCGGCCAAGCCTGCGTTGGTCGGCGCGGGCCCGCTTGATGAGCGTCGGTTGCGCGTGCAGGCCCAGGCGAGCGGCGAGGGCCTGGGCGATGAGCTCCATATGGTCAAAGCCGCGCCGCCTGAGCGCCTGCGGGTCGGCGGGAATCCACGTAAGCGCATCAGCCCAGCGGCGCCACTCAAGGGGGACGGCCTCGGCGATGAGGCGGGCGAGCAGAGGCGCCAGGCGGCGCTCTCCCCCATCCTTGTAAGCAAGGATAACGCGGCGGGTAAGCTCGGAGAACTCAAGGGCGCAGCAGGCGTGGGTAAAGGAGAACGCTGTTTTCTCATAGGCGGGCGTGCACTCCGTGCAGACCAGCCGCCCCGCAGGCGCGCCGCAGCGAGGACAGGCGGAGGCTTGGTCGATGCGTGGCAGGGCGTCGGAGCACTCGTCGCAGAGCAGCGCACCGAGCCGCTCGCAGCCGGCGCAGCGCGTGGGCCACACAAACTCCAAGGCGAGCGGCCCCAGCCGTTGGAGGTGGGCGAAGGCGTACTGGGCGTGGCTCTCGAGGTAGCCGAGGCGACGGTTGGGCGCGGGGAGGTGCTGATGATGTCGGTGTTCTGTCCACATGCTACGAGTGTAGCAGCCGCATCTGACCAGGAGTTGCCGCAACGCTGACCCGGGACTGACAACAGGAGGTGAGTGCGTCGCGCGCTGTCGTGCGTCGCGCGCTGTCGCATGCGACTGGATTCTGGGACAAGCCCAGAATGACGGGCTTTTTTCTGTTCGTCACCCTGGCTTTATGCCAGGGTCCAACCGGGCGCGATAGCGACCGGGGCCACAATACATCGCGGGACGGCGCCAGCCGTCCTCGTGAGACAGTCGGGGGGAGTTATCGCGCGTTGAGGCTCAGGAGGAAGTCGAGGGACTTGAGGCGGGGGACGAGGTGGGCGCGGAGCCAGTCGCGGGCGAACTCGAGCAGGGCGAGGCCTGTGGCGGCGTGCTCGGCGTCCGCGTAACGCTCAAGCTCGACGAAACGGCTGGTTATGAGTACCTCGGCCCAGTCTATGAGCGAGGGCGCGACGGTCTGGCAGCCTCCAGGCGCCGCCTCGGCCAGACAGGCCGCGCAGATGCAGCCGCCCTGGGCTGCGGAAAACGCGACGGAAGCGGCGGCGGGCGGCGGCGATGGGACGACGGGGACACTTGCCCCGTCCCCCACTGTCCCACTTGCCCCATCTCCCTGTCCTACGGGCGCACCGCAGAATGCGCACTCCTTCAACGAGGGGCGAAAGCCCAGTTGCGAGGCTACTTTGAGTATCGTGGCGGCGGCGATGAGGGGCACTCCCTCGTCGGGAACGGCCCCCACGCAGCGCAGGGCCTCTACCGCCAGCGGGAACAGGCGCGGCTCGGTGTCGCCGTCCATCGAGACCTTGTCGAGCAGTTCAACGACTACCGCTGCGGCCGCCGAATGAAGTACGTCGCCACGACATTCCTCGTTACTGCACAGGCCTGAGACCTCCGTAACCGTGTGCAGGCTGCGCCCTTTGTGCAGCAGCACGCGGGCCACGGAGTACAGCTCAAGATGGGCGCCGAGCCGCGAGCCGGGTTTGCGTCCACCCTTTACGACCGCGCGCACCTGCCTGCCTTCGTCGGAGAAGCCGGTGATGATGAGGTCCGTCTCGCCGAGTTTGGTCTTGCGCAGCACCAGTATCGTCGCAGACTCGCTGGGCATCAGGCGCCCTCACCGTAGCCGAAGCGCCGTATCTGGTTTGCGTCCTTGCGCCAGCCCTTGCGGACCTTTACGCGTAGGTCGAGGTAGACGCGCGCGCCGAGGAAGCGCGCGAGGTCGAGTCGCGCCTGCGTCCCAATCCGCTTGATGCTCTCGCCTTTGTGACCGATGAGAATGCCTTTTTGCGAATCCCGCTCAACGTAGATGAGCGCGGCTATGGAGTACAGTCCCTTCTTACGGTCGAAGGTTAGCTCGTCTACCTGCACGCCTACCGCATGAGGTATCTCGTCGAAGGTCGAGGTGAGCACCTTCTCGCGGACGAACTCCGCAACGATGACCTCAAGCGGCTGGTCGCAGCTCACGTCGGCCGGGAACCAATGCGGCCCCTCGGGGAGGAAGGAGACTGCGGCCTCGATGAAGATGCCCAGTCCCTCACCCGCAAGCGCGCTGAGGGCACATACAGCGTCGAAGTGGTTGCTGGCCCGCGCGGCCTCTATCTGGGTGCGCACGGTCTCCTCATCCGCCAGGTCGGTCTTGGTAATGACGAGCAGCCGCGGCGTGCGGTTGGCGCCCAGCGCGTCAAGTATCCACTGGTCACCGCTGCCGAAAGGCTTGGTGGCGTCGAGGACGAAGCAGATGGCGTCCACGGCCTCAACCGCCTTGGCAGCCGAGCGGTTGAGCTCCTCGCCGAGGGCGTCGTGCGGTTTGTGGATGCCGGGGGTGTCGACGAGTATGAGCTGGTAGTCGGGGGCGTTGAGCACCGCCCGGAAGCGGTGACGCGTTGTCTGCGGCTTGTCGGAGGTGATGGCGACCTTGCGCCCCAGCACGGCATTGAGCAGCGTGGACTTGCCCGCGTTGGGACGCCCTATGAGCGTGACGAAGCCGCTTCTGAAACCCTGCTCCTGTGTCATATTCACCCTATCAGTCGGTCGAGTGCGGTAAAGAAGATGAGCGAGCCGACGACAACCGAGACAACGGCAAAGACGAATACGGCCGCAGCCGCCGCGTCCTTGGCCACCTTCGCCTTGGGGTGGAATCCGGGAGAGGCAAGGTCGACGATGGCCTCAAGCGCCGTGTTGATGAGCTCGCTGGTCAACACGAACCCCACGCAGATGACGATGATGGCCCACTCGATACGCTCCAGGCGCAGGACAACGCCAGCAACGGCGACCAGCACCGTGGCCACAAGGTGTATCCGCATGCTGCGCTGGGTGCGAACGGTATGGGCAAAGCCTTGCAGCGCGTAGCGGAAGGCGGCGCCAAGGCCCTTGAGCCCGCGATGATCCTGTGCTCCTTCGGGGATATGCTGTGGCTCGTTGTTCGGTTTGTTATCCATGGCTCACAACCCTTCGCGTTGTGCTATCCACTGGCAGAAATATTCATCCTCGCGCGCCTCCATCACCGCGGCCTGCTCGGGTTCCTCGTGATCGTAGCCCAGCAGGTGCAGGATGCCGTGAATGGTGAGTATCCACAGCTCCTCCTCAAAACTGACCTCGTCGAGCAAGGCGTGCTCGCGCGCCACGTCAGGGTTTATCACCACGTCGCCGATGAGGATGTGGTCGTCTTCGCTTGCGCTTGCGGCTGCGGCTGCGGTTGTGCTCGCGCGCCCGCCCTCAACCTCCACCTCCGCCTCAAGCTCATCCGCAAACGCCTTCTCCCCCGCCGGCCCACTCGCCAGCTCCCAGGGGTCGTCGAGCTCAAAGGAGAGCACGTCGGTGGGCCGCGGCTTGTTGCGATAGCTGGTGTTGAGCGCGATTATCTCGTCGCGGTCCACAAAGGAAAGGGAGACCTCGAGGGGGTTGAGGAAGCCCTCGCGGTTGAGCACAAAGGCGGCAAGCTCCTCGATATGCTCAAGCGGAAGCTCCTCCCCCGACCGGTTGTCGAGCATGACCCTCACCGACGCTCCTCCTCGCGCTCAGCCTCATCATAGGCCGCAACGATGCGCTGCACGAGTGAGTGGCGCACAACGTCTTTGCCCGTGAGGTCGATGAAGGCGATGTCCTCGGTGCCCGCAAGTATGTGGCGCACGCTCTTGAGGCCGGAAACGCGCTGAGGCAGATCGAGCTGCGTGATGTCGCCCGTGATGACCATCTTGGAGCCAAAGCCAAGGCGCGTAAGAAACATCTTCATCTGGTCGGGCGTGGTGTTTTGCGCCTCGTCCAGGATGATAAAGCTGTCGTTGAGGGTGCGCCCGCGCATATAGGC
>JAITEK010000040.1 GCA_031282085.1 Coriobacteriales bacterium | reverse complement strand
TTGAGGTCGTCGGGGTGCTCTATGCCAACGGACAGACGCAAGAGGCGGTCGGTGATGCCCATCTCGGCACGCAGCGGCGCGGGGATGGAGGCGTGCGTCATTGTCGCGGGGTGGCAGATGAGCGATTCCACGGCGCCGAGGCTCTCGGCCAAGGTTATCAGCCCGAGGTTTTGCGCAAACTTCTCAGCATCCAATCCCTCGGCAAGCTCAAAGGAGAGCAAGGCTCCCGCCCCGCGCGCCTGGCGGCTCTGTACCTCAAAACCGGGATGCTCGGGCAAGCCGGGGTAGACGACGCGGGAGACGAGCGGATGGGCGTTGAGCCAGGTTGCCAGCTCCTGGGCGCTTGCGACCTGGCGGTCGAGCCGCACAGCCAGCGTCTTGATGCCGCGGGTGAGCAGGTAGGAGTCGAAGGGGGCAAGCGTAGCGCCTGTGGAGTAGTGGATAAAGTGCAGGCGCTTGTGGAGCAGCGGGTCTTTAACGGCGATAAGGCCTGCGAGTACGTCTGAGTGACCGCCGAGGTATTTGGTTGCCGAGTGGATGACGATGTCGGCGCCGAGGACGAGCGGTTGTTGCAGGTAGGGGGAGAGGAAGGTGTTGTCCACAATGGACAGTGCACCGTGTGCGTGGGCGATTGCGGAGAGCGCGGCGATATCGGCCACCTCAAGCAGTGGGTTGGTGGGGGACTCAAAGAGCAGGGCAACGGGAGGTTTGCCTGTGACTGCGGCTGCGGCTGTGGCTGCGGCGGCCGTGGTAGCAGCCGCAGTAGTGGCCGCGGTGGCTGCAGCAGTGGCCGCGCTGCCCGCCGCGCTGCCCGCAGCAATGCCCGCAGTGTTGGCTGTGCCGGCGGCACCCGCCTCGTTGCCAGCACCCCCTGCGCCCGCTTTGGCAAAAGCCGCCTCAACCGCGCTCACATCGGTGATGTCCACCAGGCGGTAGCGCAGCCCGTATCGTTGGAAGTAGCGGTCGAGCACGCGGAAGGTTCCGCCGTAGAGGTTGGTGGGAACGAGCAACTCATCGCCCGGCTCAAACAGTGAGAGTACGGCCGTGATGGCCGCCATGCCTGAGCTGAAGGCAAGCCCGCCCGCTCCGCCCTCAAGGGCCGCTATCTGATCCTCCACCACCTGACGCGAGGGGTTGCCGCCCCGCGAGTAGTCGTAACGGATGGGGTTGCCAAAAGACGCTTGTTCATAGGTGGTTGTAAGGTGTATCGGGGCGACCACGTCGCCAAAGCGGGGGTCGCTGTCGCCAGGGGCGTGTATAAGCTGCGACTCGATGTGAAGTGCGATTTTGTCGCGTTGCTGGTCTATCATCGGTTCTCTGCTCCTATCGGTAAGGTCAGCCATCATGCCGACCGGTCTGTGGACTGCTCCTCATCATTATACTAAATCATGTAAACATATAAGTCTGCTAATAACAACGCGCATGCGCTTTTATACCTCCCTTTTTTCGCGCCTTATGCGAGAATGACACCGGAACACTAAGTGCCCCGCAATGCCGATTCGAGTAGAATGAAATAAGGCGCAAAAAACGGGAGAAGTGACGATTGTCTCATCGCCTCGCCCGGTGTGTACGAGGCGCCAAGGTGGAAGGAGCAGGGGCATGAAGTATCGAGTCGATCCTCGGTCGGGCAATGAGCTGTCGGTTCTCGGTTTTGGCTGTATGCGCTTTCCGCGCAGACTTACCTCAACCGACAAGGAGAAGTCAGAAGAACTCATCCTTGCAGCAATCGAGCGGGGCGTTAACTACCTCGATACCGCCTACGTCTATGGCGACAGCGAGGTCGTTCTCGGCGAGATACTGCGCAAGAACAAGGTGCGCTCCAAGATATACCTCGCGACCAAGTTACCTCATCAAAAATGCAAGGTTCCCGAGGATTTTGAGCGGCTGTTCCAGGAGCAGCTTGCGCGCCTCAAAACCGATTACATCGACTACTACCTGATCCACAACCTGCCTGCGGTCGCGCCGTGGCAGCGGCTGTGCGACCTGGGTATCGTGGAGTGGCTCGCCGAGAAGAAGGCAAGCGGGCAACTGCGCCAGGTGGGCTTCTCGTTCCACGGCGCGCAGGCGGGGTTCATGGCGCTTCTCGACGCCTACGACTGGGACTTCTGCCAGATACAGTACAACTACATGGACGAGAACTACCAGGCCGGGCGTGCGGGTCTCCTCAAAGCCCACGCCAAGGGGCTGCCCGTCATCATCATGGAGCCGCTGCTTGGCGGCAAGCTCGCGACCGGGCTACCGCGTGAGGCCCTGCGACGCTTTAGGGAAGTCAATGCGAGCAGAACGCCAGCGTCCTGGGCGATGCGCTGGCTGTGGAGCCAGCCCGAGGTAACGGTCGTGCTCTCGGGGATGAACGCCGACAAGCAGCTTGAGGACAACTGCGCGACTGCCGATGAGGCCGCGCCTGGCATGCTGAGCGAGCGCGAGGCGGCCGTGTTCGAGCCGGTCATCGAGGCGTTCCGTGCGGCGTACAAGGTGCCCTGCACCGGCTGCAACTACTGTATGCCCTGCCCCAGTGGCGTTAACATCCCCGGTTGCTTTGCCGCCTACAACACGCGGTTTGCCGTGGGTTATGTCACGGGGATGCAGAACTACTTCACCAGCACAGGGGTAAATCACCCCGGACAGGACGGCAGCGGTCGGAGTTGTACCGACTGCGGCGCCTGCGAGAAGAAGTGTCCGCAACACATCGAGATAAGGGGGAAGCTGCGCGAGGTCACCCAACGCATGGAGCCCTTCTGGTTCCGCGGCCTGCTCTGGGCCGTACGCAAGGTCATGGGCTGAGGCAGCGGCAGCGCGACACGCTCTCGCACCCTCTACAGCACGATCATCGTTACCAACAGCGCGCAGCAGGCAACGACTGCGCAGGCGTCGCGCGCGCCCATCTTGAGCACGTGGTAGTGGGTGCGGTCGTCACCGCCGTGGTAGCAGCGGCTCTCCATCGCCAGCGCGAGCTCCTCGGCGTGGCGGAATGACTGCGCGAACAGCGGCACAAGGCAGGGGAGCAGCGCCCGGACGCGCGCGATAGGCCCGCCCCGGTCAAAGACGGCCCCCCGCGCCGTCTGTGCCTTGCGGATGTGGTCGAAGTCCTCCAGCAGCGTGGGGATAAAACGCAGCGCGATGCTTATCATCAGCGAGATCTCGTAGGCGGGCACACCGAAACGCCGAAAGGGCGCAAGCATGGCCGCCGTCGCATCGCACAGGGCGATGGGTGAGGTCGTCAGCGTGAGCAAGGTGGCGCTGAAGAACAACAGCAGCAGACGCAGGGTCATAAAGACCGCGCGGTAGGCGCCTTCATCGGTAATGAGCACCGGCCCCCACTCAAGAAGCGGCGTCCCGTCGGCGATGAAGAACAGGTTGAATATCAGCGGGAAGATGAGCAAAAAGCTCAGCGGCGCGAGGGCCTTGATAACAAGACGAGGCGTGAGGGAAGCCAACGCCGTTGTAACGAGCAGGAAGACGAGGAATATCCCCAGCCCCAGCAGGTTGTCGATAAAGAATGCGGCGACGATAAGCACAAAGAGCAGCGTCACCTTGATGCGCGGGTCGAGGCGGTGGACAAGGGAGTCGGCGTTGTGGAACTGCCCGATGGCAATGTCAAAGGCCATGGCGCACCTCCTGCTCCGTTGCAGCCGCTGCATGTGCGCTCGCGTCCGTGCCAGCATACGCAGCACTCGCACTCGCACTCGCCGCCCCGCCCGCAAGCGCCTCCGCAATCGCGTCCGCCAGGGCCTCAAGTGTGAGCAGCTCACAGGGCAGCGGCAGCCCACCCTCCCGCAACTCTGCCGCAAAGGCGGTGGCCTGGGGCACGCCGAGGTTTAAGGCGCGCAGCTCATCCGTATGCGAGAACACCTCCGTGGGGCTGCCGCGCAAAACGGCGGCGCCATCCTTGAGGACGAGGATGTCAGTCGCCAACCGCGCGATGTCGTCCATACTGTGCGAGACCATCACGATACCGGCGCCTTCGCGATGGTAACGCTCGATGGCGGCAAGTAGGTCCTCGCGCCCGGCAGGGTCAAGCCCGGCGGCAGGTTCGTCGAGTATCAGCAGGCGCGGTTTGGCCGCAAGCACTCCCGCCAAAGCGACGCGCCGCATCTCGCCGCCCGAGAGTTCAAAGGGGGAGAGCCGCGCAAAACGTTCGTAGTCGAGCCCCAGCAACTGCATGGCAAAGCGGACCCGCTCGTCAACTTCCTCCTCAGAGAGCCCCGCGTTACGCGGCGCAAAGGCGATGTCCTCGGCAACCGTGCGCGCGAACAGCTGGTACTCGGGGTATTGGAACGCGATGCCCACCTGCGTGTGCAGGCTGCGCCGCGCGCGTTTGCTCTGAGGGTCGCGCCGATTGTTGAGGTCGGTCCCATTCAACAGCACCCGCCCCGAGCTGGGCGCCAAAAGCCCGCTCATCAGCTGGAGCAGCGTGGACTTGCCCGAACCGGTATGCCCGATCACGCCGAGGAAGTCGCCTTCCCCCACCGTCAACGTAAGGTCGCAAAGCGCCGCGACCTCGCCCTCATGCGAGGAGTAGGTATAACTCACCCGCTCAAGCGCAAGCACACTTCCACGGTTGTCAGCGGGATGTGGGTTGTCAGGGGGACGTGCACCTTGACAACCCTGACAACCGTGCCTACGCCACAGCTCCTTCTTCAGCTCCTCGGGGCGGACTATCTCGCTCACGGGCACGCCGCGCTCCCGCAGCGCCTCGGCAAGCAGAAGCGAGAACGGTACGTCGAGGGCAAGCTCGCGCAGCCGTTCCTTTTGCGAGAACACCTCAAACGGCTCGCCAGCCAGCGCGACGCGGCCCTCGCTGACAACAAAGACGCGCTCAGCGAGCACCGCTTCTTCCATAAAATGGGTGATGAGGACCACCGTCATACCGGCCCTGTGCAGCTCTCGGACGATGCGGCGGATGCCACGGCGTCCACGGGTGTCGAGCATGGCGCCCGGCTCGTCCAAGATGAGCACGTCGGGCTTCATGGCCAGCACACCCGCGATGCAGATGCGCTGCTTCTGCCCGCCACTGAGGTGTGTGGGGTTGCGCTGGGCGAAGGGCGTCATCTTCACGGCGTCAAGCGCGTTGTCCACCCGGGCCACCAGCTCGTCGTAGGGCACAGCGAGGTTCTCCGGGCCAAAGGCCACGTCGTCGGCGACTATGCTCGTGACCATCTGGGAGTCCGGGTTCTGAAAGACCATGCCCGCGTGCGAGCGTATCTCAAAGCTCAGCTCGTCATCGGCGGTGTCGAACCCCAAGGTGAGCACCCGGCCGCTCTGCGGAACGAGCAGGGCGTTGATGTGCTTCGCGAGGGTCGATTTTCCGGAGCCGTTTGCGCCGATAACCGCCACAAACTCTCCCGGCTTGATGCTCAGCGAGATGTTGTCGAGCGCAGGACGGTTGTCAGGGGGACGTGCACCTTGACAACCGTCCTGCGCTGTCCCAGGCCCCGTCTCACTTGCCCCGTCCTGCGTCTGG
>JAITEK010000031.1 GCA_031282085.1 Coriobacteriales bacterium | reverse complement strand
TACCTCAAGGAGGTATTCTGTGTTCCAGCTCATTCGAGCTCAGCCTCGATATCGACCTCGTCGATATCGGTTTCGCTTAACCCACATTTTGCCCAAAACTCATTGGCTGGTATCGCCCGCGACTCCCAATCGCCCTGCATCCGCTCATCGGCCAGTCGAAGGAAGTAGAGGTCCTCATCGGCCTCCTTCAACCGCTTGTATTCATCAAGCGAGAGGATAACGGCGGCGGGGACGTTATTCTTCAACACAATCAACTCATGCTCCGTCTTTACGCGCTCGAATATTTTGGACGACTGACCCTTATTAAAAAGGGTGATGGGCACGAGGCGGTCTATTGTATCTACCAGGGGACTCATGGTTTGCTCCTTTTTTTGCTACCCAATATGATGGAATTTTCTACAGCATATTATAATGCTTATTTTCCACGCTTTCAAGCAGTTGTTCAGCTCTTGCCATTCCCGTGCGGAGCGCGGGAATGGCAAGAAAGGGCTCGGGGATGGCAAGGAGGGCTGGCTTACTTTTGTATTACGCGGGGGCCGGAGGGGGTGTCTTCTATTGTGAGGCCGAGGGGGGTGAGGCCGTCACGGACGGCGTCGGCGCGGGGCCAGTCTTTTGCGGCGCGGGCGGCGGTGCGCAAAGAGAGCAGAGCCTCAACGGCTTTGGCGGGGCTGTCTCCTTCATAGCCTGCGAGCTCAGCGGCAAGCGCCACCGCCTCGGCAGGGAACTCTTCGCGAGCCGCGCCCTCCTCAACATCCATCTCAATGCCCAGCACGGACAAAAGCTCAACGATGGTTGCGTAGGCCTCGAGCACGGCGCGGCGGTGCGCCTCGCCGAACACGCCGTCGGCGACGCTTGAGTTGCTCGCGGTTATGAGCTCAAAGACCGCCGCGATGGCGCTGGCGGTGTTAAAGTCGTCGTCCATGGCGCGCGTAAACTGCTCGCGCGTCGCTTCGGTGCGGCTTAGCAGGTCTGCCGTCCATGAGACCGATTTATCTCCCAGCTCATTGGGCGCCAGCGGAACGGCCGCATAGTTCTCGGCTGACCACAGGAGGTTGCGCAGCGCGCTTTCTATGCGCGCGTAGGACGCGGTTGCTTCCCGCAGGCGATCGGCCGAATAATCGAAGGGCGAACGATAGTGCGTTTGCAGCATGAGCAGGCGCAGGGCCTGGGGTTTTACGTAGGAAAGCACGTCTTTGAGCAGCAGAAAGTTACCCTCAGACTTAGACATCTTCTCACGGTCGATGGTGAGCATGCCGCCGTGCAGCCAGTATTTGGCAAAGGTGACGTGCGAGCAGGCCTCGGCCTGGGCGATCTCGTTCTCGTGGTGGGGGAAGATGAGGTCGTCGCCCCCCGCGTGGATGTCAAAGGGGGTGCCCAGGTAGCGCGCGCTCATCGTTGAGCACTCGATGTGCCAGCCAGGACGCCCCTCGCCCCAGGGCGAAGGCCAGGACGGCTCGCCGGGTTTGGCCGCCTTCCACAACGCAAAGTCGAGCGCGTCACGCTTGCGCGGGTCTACCCCAACACGCGCGCCGCTGCGCATCTGCTCGATGTCGCGCCCGCTCAAACGCCCGTAGGAGGGAAAGGAGCGCACCGCAAAGTACACGTCGCCTTCTACCTCATAGGCATTGCCGCCTTCGATGAGGTGGGAGATCAGCTCTATCATCGCGGGGATTTCCTCGGTGGCGCGCGGGCGAATGGTGGGGTCCTTTATCCCCAGTGCCCGCATGGCCGCGATAAAGGCCTCCGTGTACTCCTGCGCCACCTCGGCGGCCGTGCGGCCCTCCTCGTTGGCGCGCTTGATAATCTTGTCGTCCACATCGGTGATGTTCTGCACAAAGGTGACCTCGTAGCCCACGTACTCAAGGTAGCGGCGGATGACGTCAAAGCTCAAAAAGGTGCGCGCGTTACCGATGTGGATGTGGTTGTAGACTGTTGGCCCGCAGATGTAGAAAGAGACCTTGCCCTCCTCGCGGGGGGTAAACTCTTCCTTGCGTCGGCTGAGCGTGTTGTAGAGTCTCATCGGGTACCTCGGCTTCCTGAGCGCGGGTATGGATTCTGGGATAAACCCAGAATGACGGAGGGGCGGAGGGTGAGCGTGTTGTAGAGTCTCATTGGTTATATCCCTCCACCAAAAATGAACATCTCCTCTGACAGGTCAAAGACCTCGGTGTCCTTGCCTTGCCAGTGCGGCGTTGGTACATGCAGTCGCCCTTCTAGCTGGGCAACTCGCTGGTGCAGCAGCTCTATCTGTGCCTCGAGTGGGTCGGGCAAAAGCTCGCGCCGGTACGGGTCGGCGGGGCAAACGCGCATGCCGTTTTGCGCAACGATACGCCCCGGTATGCCCACCACGGTGCAGTGGGTCGGCACGTTATCCACCACCACCGCGCCGCCACCCACCTTGGAGTGCGCCCCAATGGTGATGTTGCCAAGCACCGATGCGCCCACACCCACAACCACATCGTTCTCGAGGTTGGGGTGACGCTTGCCGTGCTCCTTGCCCGTGCCGCCAAGGGTGACGCCCTGGTA
>JAITEK010000062.1 GCA_031282085.1 Coriobacteriales bacterium | reverse complement strand
ATGATGGTGCGGATGGCAATCAGACGCATACGGCGGTGACTGTCGGGGATGATCTCGGGGATGAGAGCGACAATGTTGATGTCGAACAGCGAGCGTGTGAACGCGTACGCAAGGAACATGAGCAGCACCCACAGGGCGTTTATCACGCTGACCTCGGGCACCGGCGCGAAGAATATGAGAAGCGCAAAGATCGCCGCGGGGAGAATCGACAGACGCATGAAGGGGATGCGACGACCCCTGGGATTTTTGGAGTTGTCGCTCCAGGAGGCGATGAGGGGATCGATGAGGCAGTCAAAGGCCAGGGCGATGCCCTGCACGATGCCAATCCACCCAATGGGCAGCAGCAGGGGAATTCCTACCTCCTCGGTAGGGGCATAGAAGCGCAGCGTATACATACTCAGCGCGCTGGCCATAAGCACCGAACCCACGTTGCCTATGGCGATAAGGATCAACTTCACCGTACCAAGACGCTTCAACCCGTTTGCCATGATGCCTCCATTCGTCAGTGGGACAACAATCTCAAAACTCGAGGGCGACCTCAACGCCGAGCCCCGGTTCCTCTGTCAACCGTATTGCGCCGCCGGTCTGCTCAAATCCGCCGGTGACGCCCGGCAGCTCCTCAAACAGACGATGGCTGTCGAGGTCGGCGTAGCGGATGTTGTCCAGCGCGGCCACGAGCGCCGCGCCCGCAGCTATGCCGACGCGGCTCTCGTTCATGCAGCCTACCATGCACGGCACACCCGCCGCCTGCGCCACAGCGTTTATCCGACAGGCCGGATACAATCCGCCCGACTTCATGAGTTTGATGTTGATGATGTCCGCGGTCCCCGCGCTCAAGGCGCTCCAGGCGTCGTGCGGCGTGTGCACCGTCTCGTCGAGCATGACGTCCTGAGAGGCTCGCTCGCGCACAAAGCGCAGGCCATCCAAGTCGTCCGCTTTGAGCGGCTGCTCCACCTCATGCACCCCGTAGCGCTCCATCGCGCGCAGCGTGGCGAGCGTCTGCTTGGTCGTCCAGCCCTGATTCGCGTCTATCCGCAGGTCTATATCTGGCCCCACCTCCTCGCGGATCAGGCGCACGGCCTCAAGGTCGCTTGCGGGGTCCAGCCCCACCTTTATCTTGAGGATGGCAAAGCCCTCGTCAACATAGCGGCGCGCTTCCGCGGCCATCACGCGTGGCTCGTCGATGCCGATGGTCATGTCGCTTACCAGCGTGTTCGACCCGCCCCCCAACAGCCGGTAGAGCGGCATGCCGGCGTACTTGCCCCAGATGTCGTGCAGGGCGATGTCGATGGCGGCCTTGCCAGGCGCGTTGCCAAGGGTGTATTCGTCCATCAGGCCGTGGACGCGCTCAAGGGCCAGCGCCTCGACTCCCGCCAGGCGCGTGTTCATGGCGTCGAGGAAGTTGAGGACATCGGCCTCAACGCAGCCAGTAACCAGCGCGAAGGGGCTCGCCTCGCCGAAGCCGACGATGCCCTCATCGGTCTCGACGCGCACGAGCAGCATAGAGCTATTCGTCTGGGCGGGCAGGGCTATCCGAAAGTTCACCGTAGGGCGTGTTGGCAGCACGAGGGCCTTGATGCTCTGTATCTTCATGGGCGTTTTGCCTCAGCTTCCTTCCCTGTCTCGGACACCCGCTCAAAGCGGATAGGCGTCTTGAGCTCCTCCTCCAACCAGGCGCTGAATACCGGCGGGGAGCCTTCAAAGCCGCAAGGTACCGCCTGTCGCATAACTCCCGTATCGATTACCCAGGGTGCCTTTGTGCCTGGGCGCAGGCGGTGGCTCATGCGACCGTAACGCAGATGGGGGCCGTCCAGGTCATGCATGATCCGCATCGTTCCATACGCGGGGTGCCTGTAGGTGCCCGCGCCCCCCGGCGGCAGCGGCTTGCGGCCGCGAGCGATGCCCTCATGGTACTCCCGCTGCGTCTTCGCGCGTCTCTCGGTGGCAAACTTGGAGAAGAAGCCTTGCCAGTCGTAAGGCTCGGCGTCTAACACCGCGTCGGCCACCAGGCGCAACGCGAGTGTGGGCAAAAGAGAGGTGTTTTGGTTTACCAGCAGCGCCATCGCGCAGTCCTGCTCAGGCATAAAGGCTACGATGGACTTAAAGCCGTTGATGCTACCCCCATGTTGTATGAGGGGCACACCCCGATAGGTTTCGACGAACCAGCCTAAGCCGTAGGAATACTCATCGATGAAAGGTGTGTCAAACGGCTCCATCTCGCCGGAGCGTATGGGCGTCTGCGGACGGTGGAGCTCATGGGCGGTGGGCAAAGAGATGGACAGGCTCAGGCCCGACTCCTGCGCCTTTGCGCCTTCGGCGGCAGACGTATACGACCGGTACAGCTCAAGGTTAGCCTGGCCCCACCTCAGCAGGTCATGTACGCTCGTGCTGAGCGAACCGGCGCAGGCAAGCGCGTCGGTAGTAATCGAGGGGATGGGCAATGAGACGCGTCCAACAGTGCTGAGAGGACGCGCGTAGTTGTCGTCATAGCGCCGGAAGGCCTGCCATTCGGTGTAGGAGCGCGTCATGCCAAGCGGTTCGAATATGCGCTCGCGTATCACATCGGCCCAGGGCTTACCGCTCACGCGTTCAACGAGCAGCGAGGCCAGGGCGAACATATGGTTCTGATAGTAGAAGCGCTCACGCAGGCCCCAGCACGGCTCAAGCCAGCGCATATACTCAACCGTCTCCTCAAGCGTCGCGTCGGCGCGCGTGAACAGCGTCGCGTCGTGGCGAGGCAGGCCGCTGCGGTGGGAGAGCATATCGTGTATGGTAAGCTGCTCGGTGAGCTCGGGGGTGAAAAGCTCGAATTGAGGCAGGTAGCGTTTGACGGGAGCGTCGAACTCAAGTACGCCCTCATCAACCAGCATCATGACGCAGGCTGCGATGAATGCCTTGGATGCGGAGGCTATCGGGTAGACCGTATGCTCGTCTACCGTACCGCCCAGCAGCCCGCGACGGCCCTCGGTGCAGTAGGTGACCTCACCGCCCTGTGAGATAGCAGCGGCAACCGAAGGAGCGAACAACGCCTTGCGAGCCTGCGCGATCATGCCCGTGAAATCATCCGAACGCATAGCATCCTCCAC
>JAITEK010000023.1 GCA_031282085.1 Coriobacteriales bacterium | reverse complement strand
CCGGAATGACGTACTTCCGCCCGTCATTCTGGGCTTGTCCCAGAATCCACCGCGAATGGTAGTGAGCGATACATCAAGAGCATGCGCAGCGCGCGACACACGGTTACTGCGACGGTCCTGTGTCGCGTTGCGCCATACGCTGTGTGGCTATCGGGCGCTCCTTGCGTTAAGATGTACGCAGGGTTTTGGCGTCATAAAAATGAAAAGAGAACTGGAACCCTCCTCAAGGAAGTGCAGGATGGCCTGTGCGATATGCGGGCCTTGGAAAGAGAATTGAGAGGTAACCAGATGCGTTTGCTGACAAGAAGTGATTTTGACGGGCTTGCCTGTGCCGCGTTGCTCAAAGAGCTGGGGGTCATAGACTCATGGAAGTTCGTACACCCCAAGGACTTGCAGGATGGGCTCGTTGAGGTCGGCCCCGACGACGTGCTGGCCAACGTGCCGTACGTGTCCGGTGCGGCTTTGTGGTTCGACCATCATACGAGTGAGATCTCAAGACTCGGCAGCGACTTGGTCTTTGAGGGCGAAAGCCGCCCGGCCGACAGCGCCGCACGCGTCATCTACGAGTATTATGGCGGCGGTGAGCGGCTGTCCCATTTTGAGGAGATGGTAAAGGCGGTCGACAAGGTTGACGCCGCAAAGCTCAGCGCCGGGGAGATACTCGACCCCGAGGGCTGGGTGCTCCTCGGCTTCATCATGGACCCGCGCACCGGTCTTGGCCGCTTCCGCGAATTCCGCATCTCAAACTATCAACTGATGGAAAAACTCATCAGCGACCTCGCCCATAAGGACATCGACGAGGTCCTTGCCGACCCCGACGTCCAGGAACGGGTGAAGCTCTACTTTGAGCAGGACCGGCTTTTCCGCGAGATGATCGCCGCCCATACCACGACGGACGGAAACGTCATCATCACGGATCTGCGGGATGTCAGCCCCATCTACACGGGCAATCGCTTCCTCATCTACTCGCTGTATCCCGAGCAGAATATCAGCCTGTGGATCGTCGATGGGCGCAACAAGCAGAACTGTCCCATCGCCGTGGGGCATTCCGTCATCAACCGCAGCAGCAAGACGGATGTGGGCGCCTTGATGCTCAAACATGGCGGCGGCGGACATCCCCAGGTAGGCACCTGCCAGGTCGCCTACGCGGATACCGACCGGGTGGTTGCCGAGATCGTCGAGCAGGCAAAGCGTGACGGCTGATCGCAGGCAGTACAAGGGGGCGCCGATTAACCTCATGTTGCGTTTGGGCAACTATTAAAGTTAGTGGCTAATGCGGTATGCTCCTCCTGCGGTTTCTGCTATGATTACACTAGTAAGGCGTGGAGCAGAGAGGTACTTACCATGAGCGAAGAATTACTAACCACAATACTCATAGGTGTCGCCATTGTACTCCTTGTTGCTCTGATAGTTGTGGCTATCGAAGTTATCCGAACCGTGAGGAAGATACGGGGGACGGTCGATGAGCTTCTGCCATCAGTCAATGAGGCCATTGTCAAGGTAAACACAACCATAGACACCCTCGAGCCATCGTTGCAGCGGATGAATCCGCTGCTTGAGCGCGTCTCGTTAACGGTGGACGCCATCAATCTCGAGATCATGCGCGCCGACCAGATACTGGCCGACGTCTCGGATGTCACCGGCGTTGCCAGCGGAACAGCCAAGAAGGTCTCAAGCATCACCGAGGCCCCACTCAACCTGCTCACGAGCGCGACGGACAAGATACGCAACGTCTTCGTCGACCACAAGGTGGAGAAGCGGACCGAGCGCATACTCAAGGAAGCCGTGGAGGAGGAGCCCGTTGTGCCCTCCAGCGCCGCTATTGCCGAGGCAGAGCCCGACCACGAGCCTGAGGGGAAGTCTCTTCCCGACATCCTTTCCGAGGCGGTAGCCGCCTTTGAGGATGAGGAAGCTCCTGAGCTTGAGGAAGCCCCCGAAGCTGAGGAAGCCCCCGAAGTCGAGGAGGTTCCCGAGGTCGAGGAAGCGCCCGCGCCCGCTGCTAAATCCAAGCCGGGAAGCAAACTCATGGCGCGCTTCAAAGCCGAGATACTGACTGCCTCCAACGCTTCTGCCGAGAAGGCTGCTGAGGAGGTTGCCGAGGCTCCCGTCGAGAAGATCGACGAGGCGCCCGCCGAGGAGGCTGCACCAGCCGCCGAGGAAGCCGCGCCGCCCAGCAAGGAGACCGCGGCGAAGCCAAAACCACAACCGCGGCCTGCGCCGTCTTTCGCGCGCAAGCCTCCTGCCCCTCCCGGGCCGCCGTCCAGTTCGGCGTCCTCACCGCCGCCGTCCTTCCAGGGCGCCCGTACCACTCCCCGTAAACGTACAGCGAACTCTCATGCCACAGAATCGTCAACAATCTTCTTCAACTGACAACTCGACACGAGCAGAACGCGCGAAGCATCTTTTCTTCTTGGTATGGACCGTCATCGGCGTGGTGTCGCTTGTGGTGGCTGCCGGGTTCGTCCTCGGGCAGGTTCTCTCCGTATTGGCCATCATCGGCTTTGCTGCTTTCATCGTATTCGTCCTGCGCGTGCCGGTTGCCTTCCTCGAGCAGCGTCGCGTGCCGCGTTGGGCGGGCAGCCTTATCTCCTACATAGGCCTGCTCCTCCTCGTCGGCCTGGTACTGCTTCTCTTTGTGCCGCTGATAACCGAGCAGGTCATTGGCCTTATCCAGCTGCTGCCGGGCTACATCAACCAGGCGAGCGAGGCCTTCAATACCTTCTACCAGCAATACAGCTACCTGCTTGAGGACAGCAATATCCAGCAGGTGGTGGGCAGCGCGGCTTCGACCTTGTCGACGTGGGCGGCCAATCTGGTCTCCAACTCCGCCCAGGGAGTGATAAACCTGGGGACCGGTGTGGTTACGAGCATCGTCGTGCTCTCGATGGCGCTCATCGTCGGCTTCTGGGTGCTCAAAGACCTGCCCATAATAGGCCGTGAGCTGCGCGTTGTCATCGGGCCTCGGCGTGAGGAGAGCGTCCTGTTCATCGCAACGGTCGTCTCACGCTCTTTTGGCGGCTACCTGCGGGGCATCACCGTCGCGGGCGTCTGTACCGGCACCATCGCTGGCATCGGCTACGCTCTCATCGGGCTCCCGTACCCGGCGGTGCTCGGCCTGCTCACCGGGCTCATGAACTTCATCCCTTATCTGGGCCCGTGGATCTCGGGCATCGTCGTTGTGCTTATCGGGCTGTTTGTCAGCCCCCTTGTCGCGTTGCTGGCCCTCATCGTGACCCTGCTCGCACAGCAGATCACCGATAACTTCATCACGCCGCGCGTCATGTCCTCGGTTGTGGAGTTGCATCCGGCCATTGTGCTCGTGGGCGTATTCGCGGGCGGCATACTCGGGGGCGTTCCCGGGCTGATAATCGCCATACCTCTGCTGGCGTCCGCCAAGGCCGTCTTTGTGTACTATTTTGAGAAACGCACGGGCCGTCGTCTGGTTGATGAGACGGGTGCGCTGTTCAAGGGGCGCCCAAAGGGCGGCGCGCAGGACGAGGGAGTCATCGACGCTGTTGCCGACGCGACCAATGTGGCCTTCCATACGACCGAGAAGAAGACGGTGCTGCCAGACAAGGTCAAGGCCAAGGTCAAGGCCAAAACCAAGGGTAAGGCCGAGACAGACGAGGAGAACGCGCGGGCCACAAGCGGCCCCGAGAAGGAGAACCGTGAGAAGTAGCGAGCTGCGTGAGAAATATCTGACATTCTTCGAGGCGAAGGGCTGCAAACGGCTGCCCTCGTCGTCGCTTATACCCGATGATCCCTCCATGCTGCTTACGAGCGCGGGCATGGTGCAGTTCAAGCCCTACTTCCTCCAACAGCGTCAGCTCGAGGCGCCCTATGTCGGCACCGCTACGGTGCAGAAGTGCGTCCGCACCACCGACATCGACATCATCGGCACCACGGGGCGACACCTGAGCTTCTTTGAGATGCTCGGCAACTTCAGCTTCGGCGCGTACTTCAAAGAAGAGATGTGCGCCTGGGCTTTTGAGTTCTCTACCGAGGTGCTCGGCTTCGACCCGGAGCGGCTCTACTTCACCGTCTATCTCGACGACGACGAGACCATTGAGATATGGAAGTCCCTCGGTGTGCCGGAGAGCCACATCACGCGGCTCGGCGAAGCGGACAATTTCTGGATGGCGGGGCCGACCGGGCCCTGCGGGCCATGCAGCGAGCTGTACTACGACCAAGGTCCCGAGTTCGGTTGCGGTAGCCCCGACTGCGCCCCCGGCTGTGACTGCGACCGCTTCCTCGAGTACTGGAACTGCGTCTTTACGCAGTACGACCGCCAGGAGGACGGCACGCTCGTACCGCTCCCCAAGAAGAACATCGACACAGGCATGGGCCTTGAGCGCACGGCCGCCATCCTGCAGGGCGTGCAGTCCAACTACGAGACGGATATACTGCGCGGGCTTATCGCAGTGGGGGAGCGTCTCGCGGCAAAGACTTACGGCGCCAACGAGAAAGACGACCTGAGCCTGCGCATCTGCGCCGATCATGCGCGCGCGGTGACCTTTATGATAGCCGACGGCATCCTGCCCTCAAATGAAGG
>JAITEK010000034.1 GCA_031282085.1 Coriobacteriales bacterium | reverse complement strand
ACGAAGGCCAGAGCCCGCGCAACCATCTCTTCATCGCTCCACCGGAAAATACCGCTGTCAAAGATGAACTGGTTGGCGACGAGAAGGAACTCTACCGTTTCGAGCGGGTAAGGTGTTTTGTAAACGCCTTCCTGAACACCATGTGCCACGATTCCCGCCAATATCGGCGCCACCGCCTGTATGGTCCTTGTAATGCTTGTCTGATGCATCTGCGCGTTGGACGGTTTGTGGAGTTCCTCTATCACCACTTTGCCCACACCATCAGAGATGTTCATGGATAGAATCGCGTCCCGCATCTTTTCATTGACCGTAAGCGCAGAGTCATCCGCAATCGCATTTGCGCATTTCACTATACCCTCCACCATACGGTTGATAACGGCATCCATCACATCCTCTTTTGATTTGAAATAGTGATAGAACGTGCCTTTGCCGATCTGTACCTTCTCCAGAATATCGTTCACGGTCGTTGTCTCGTATCCCTTGCTCGTAAAAAGCATCTCTGCCGCATCCACTATTTCGTTCAGGCGCACATCGTGCTTCTTGGTGATTCGCATAGGTCTCTCCTTTCTCTATACTGTACCGACGGTCGGTACAGTATAGAGAATAGCACCCTCTGCGGCTCTTTGTCAAACACTAGTATTGAATATCGCTCTTTGAATGGTGCAGAGTATAGCTGCTTGGGCTGACCGGAAGACTCGAATCCACCGAAGGCGGGAAGAGCTTCTCGCCATTCGTTTTATAAGGATGACAATGTGGCTCTCGGGTAACTTTCTACTGGAGGAATCGGGGTTACCGTACTGGTTTCGCGTGGTCCCATAAGACCACAGCCCTACCCCGCGGCGTTTTGGCGGCGGTGTTTGTGGAGCTCTCGTAGGTGGCGCAGCGCGTACAGGGGTTTATGCCAGAGCATCTTCGGCCCGCTGTAGCGCATAACTTCTGTTATCTGCGCCCTCATGGCATCGCGGTAGCAGTGCACGGTGCAGAACTGGCAGAACCTTCGGCTTTCGACAACGGGGCAACGTCGGAGGCGTTCGGCTGCGTACTCGGTAAGCTCCTGGCAAGCGGGGCATACGGACGCGGCGCCTCGCTCGTGCTTTTTGCCCTTGCAGTACAGGCGTATCATCAGCGCGATGACTTCCTGCTCCCGCGCCTGGCGCCTGCTCATACGAGACGGCTCATGCGCCGCACCTGCCCTGTTAGTTTTGCCCGTTTTGTCCATGAGCACGATTATACGAGAAGCGTCGTACTACAATAGGCCTGTTTGCCGCATCCGGTTCCGCTCTTTCTCCCCTCTCGTTGCCCGGTCGGCGCCCATTTACCCAAAATTGCGGCTTTGGGAGCAAAAAATCTTCCTAATAATCTGTGTTTATCGTCAACACTTTGCTACAATGGGAAACCGAAAGGACACGGAGGAGAAATGAGATGGGTATGCAATCTCTCCGAAAGGTTGGCTATGAGCGAGAAAAATGAATTGACAGAGCAAGAATTAACAGAGCAAGAAGCGTCAAATGTACCAGAAACCACAGATGAAGCAGATTCTGGCGATGAGTCGGCACCCAAACCGAAGAAAAAACTCGGGCTGGGTATCAAAATCGCGATAATCGTTGTTGCCTTCATAGTGGTTTTAGCTGGTGCCGGAGGTGGTTTCTACCTGGCGTTCCACGGGCAGCCTTGGTTCTGTAACTTTGTCTGTCACACCCCCATGGATCCTTACGTTGTAAGCTATGAGGAAGGTACGTCGGTTAACTCTGCCCAAGCGGATTCGGGCGCTCAGCTGAGCGTGACCCTCCACAAGGAGAGCGACCAGCAGCTCAACTGCCTCAGTTGCCATGTGCCTGACATGGCCGAGCAGATGACCGAAGGCGTGAAGTGGGTAACGGGCGACTATGAGGTCCCCGTTGAGATGAAGATGCTTGCGGGCCAGATCAAAGAGGGTTCGGGCGACAAGAACGGCGTTGAGTTCTGCCTGCGTCCCGAGTGCCACGAGGGCATCACTTCCATCGATGATCTGAAGAAGCTGACGGCGGATCAGCATCGTAATCCTCATGATTCGCACCTTGGTAATCAGGATTGCAGCAACTGCCATCAGACCCATGAGCAGTCGGTTCTCATGTGCACCCAGTGCCACAACGATGTAGAGCTCCCCGAGGGCTGGATAACCTACAAAGAGCAGCAGGATCAGAAGAAGCAGCTGGAAGCCAAGTAGTATCGGCTGAGGACGCTGACCCACACCAGTAATCAAACACCCCCGGCGCGGATGTGCCGGGGGTGTTTCTTGTGTGGAATGGAGTCGGCCGGTCAAAAATCAGAACAACCGGAGCCGACCAACAAAGGCCGGGGCCGAGCATGCAGTCGCAGGCGCGACGGGGCGCGACGGGAGACGCAACCGCGGGCGCGGCGGGATTAACGGAAGGGACGTCCGCGGATCAGGCGTTCTGATCGTCGGGGAACAGCACCGAGTTGCTGAACCTGCGCGGCGTAGTGCCTTCTTCTTCCGCCTTGCTCGACGGCGCAGCAGCGTCGAGATAGCCGACGAGCAGGTCGATGGCGTCCTTGTAGGAGTCCACGCCCCTGCCCTTGAACTGCCCTATGCACGCGTCGGCGATAACCGAGATCGCACGGAAGCCCTCACGCAGACTGATGTCCGAGAGGTGCACCTCAACCACAGGAACGGTCACCGAAGCAATGGCGTCGCGTAGCGCGATGGAGTAGTGCGTGTGCGCCGCGGGATTGTAGATGATTCCACCATAGGTGCCCAAAGCACCCTGAATCGTGTCCACGAGAATGCCCTCGTGGTTCGACTGGTAGAAGAACAGCTCGACTCTCTCTGCCTGACTGCCGCGCTTCTCGTTAAGCTCCTCACCATATATCGCAAGCTGGCGATTGAGCTCCTCAAGGGTGAGCGATCCGTATATATCCGGCTCACGTTGCCCCAAGAGGTTGAGATTGGGTCCGTTCAACACGAGAATCTTCATCATTTCCTCCATTCCTGTGCTGCCACAACAGGCGTCTCCTTCTGCGACAGTATGTCTTCCTGGCGTTCTCCTTGTCAAGCCGTAGGGCCAAAACATGGCTGCTGACAGCGGTTTATCCTATCTTACCCTATACCGCGCCTTTGCATCACGTTCTCACGCTACATCTTTGCCTGTTCCCATAATATGAGGTAAATCTTCACAAGATCAGGGTCGACGGCAACGCTCTCCCACTGTCCGGGCGCCTGGGCGAGCACAAAGCGCAGCGCGCCCTTGCGGACCTTCTTGTCGGAGAACATTCGCCCATACAACTCGTCGGCAGAAAACGCCTCGGTTATCGGTTGGAGTCCCAGGCGGTTGAGAAGGGCATCTTGAGCGTCTGCGAAAGCCGCGGGCGCGCCTACTGCCTCAACCGCAAGGCGCGCGGCAAAGCGCATGCCCTCGGCGACGGCACGTCCGTGGGAAATACGAAAACCCGAGGCCGCCTCAAGCGCGTGGGCGAAAGTGTGCCCGTAGTTGAGACATTCCCGCTGCCCCTTCTCGGTCACGTCGCTGGCAACCACCCGCGCTTTGAAGGTGAGCGCCCGCACGATGGCCTGCTGCGTGATCTCCTCGTCGTGCGCGAGGAGGGCCTCGGCGTTGCCCTCAAGCCACTGATAGAACTCCGGGCCGTCGATAAGCGCCGATTTTGCTATCTCAGCAAAACCGTTGTCCCATTCTTCCGTCGGCAGCGTGCGTAACGTCTCGAGGTCGGCAAGGACATGGATGGGTTGTTTGAAGGTGCCGACGAGATTCTTGCCCGCGACGAGGTTTACGCCGGTCTTGCCGCCGATGGACGAGTCGACCATCGCGAGCAGGGTCGTGGGAACCTGAACGCAGTCGACGCCCCGCATATAGGTTGAGGCGACAAAGCCCGCGAGGTCGCCCGCGACGCCGCCGCCGAGACCGACGATAAGGCCATCGCGCCCCAGGCCGAGCAGGGCAAGCGCTTCCCAGAGTTCGGAGGCAACCGCGATGCTCTTGCTCTCCTCACCAGCAGGAACCGTAAGGTCAAACGCCTCAAAACCCGCTTGGGTAAGCCCCTCGCGAACGCGCTCAAGATACAGCGGGCCGACGTTGCTGTCGGTGATGACCACGGCCTTCTCGGCATCCGTCTCATCGCGCAGACGCGAAGCAAAGGTATCGAGCACGCCGACGCCTACCCGGATGTCGTAGTCGCTATCCGCGTTGAGGATGACCTTCAGACGTTGCGTGCTCATTGTCGTCCCTCCAAACGCGCCGATCGGCGCACACGCGGCGATCTGCCGGGGATTTGCTGTTTGCTTGAGGTGTTGTCGGCAGAAGGCGGCTTGCCTGTGGCTTGCGGCCTGTCGCTCCTGGAAGGCGACCTGTCTGGAGAGGATGGTTTGCCCGAGCCTTGCGGCCTGCTTGCGGCGGGAGGCTTGCTTGCGGTGCGCGGCCTGCTTGCGGCGGAGGACCCGCTTGTGGCGTGCGGCCTGCCCGAGCCTTGCGGCCTGCTTGAGGGCGGCAGCTTCCCGGCCATCCTCAGCGCGCGCTGTGCTGCGGCTGTTACCTGCGGCATCGAGATTCCTCGCGTGTCAACGGTAATATCCGCTGTCTCCTCATAATACGCCAGGCGCGACGCGAGTATCTCGGCGGGTGGGACGGCGCCCGAGAGCAGCGGTCGCGTCTCTGGCCGCGAGATGCGGGAGACGGCCTCATCGGCGTCGACCTTGAGATAGACAACCGTTCCCAGTTGTTTGAGCAGTTCGCGGCTCTGTTCGCGCACAACCACGCCGCCGCCACAGGAGAGTACGCAGCGGTCACGGATGAGCATGGAACGCAGGAAGTCGAGCTCGCGGACGCGAAAACCCTCCTCACCCTCAAGCTCGAAGATGCGCGGGACGCTCATGCCCGCCTCGCGCTCGATGTAACTGTCCATATCAATGCAGTTCATCTTCTCAAAACGCGCGAGCCGGCGTGCGACACTCGATTTGCCCGAGCCCATGAAGCCTATGAAGATGATGTGGTTGGCAAGCACGTCCATGGCGCTCAACGCACCGCTATCCGCGCGGCGTATGCCTCAAACGCCGTCAGCGCGTCGGCGAGGGTGTCGCGCCCGAACTTCTCCTGGTAGGCACTCGCAAGGACAAGCGCGAGCTGCGCCTCGGCGACCACCGCCGCGGCGGGTACGGCGCAGACGTCGCTGCGTTCCCTGGACGCCTCAACCGCCTCGTGGGTCTTGAGGTCGATGGTCTGAAGCGGGCTGGCAAGCGTGGGGATGGGCTTCATCACGGCATGGACAACCAGCGGCTCCCCCGTGGTCATGCCGCCCTCAAGACCGCCCGCGTTGTTGCTCGCGCGGGTGATGTGCCCAAACGCGCCCGCCTCGTCCGCGCAGATGATGGGGTCGTGCACCTGGGAACCCGGCAGTGTACCCGCCAAAAAGCCCAGACCGAACTCCACGCCACGGATGGCGGGGATGGAGAGCAGAGCACCGCCGATGCGCCCCGTAAGGCGCTGCTCGGCCTCCGCATAGCCGCCGAGACCAGGCGCCAGGCCAGTCGCGGTAATCGTAAACCAGCCTCCAAGACTCTCCCCCGCCTCACGGGCCGCGTCGATAGCCGCGACCATGCGCGCGCTGGCTTCCTCATCCGGGCAACGCACAGGCGAAGCCTCGACCTTTGTCTGCGAAAAGACGCCGTTCTTGCGCTCGATTGCCGCAGCAGGTAGCTCAACATCGCTGATGCGCGTTACGTAGGAACCAATCTCCACACCGAAGTGCGCAAGATAGGCCTTCGCAACGGCACCAGCCGCAACGCGAGCCGCTGTCTCGCGGGCACTCGCGCGCTCCAATACGTCGCGACAGTCCTGGGCACCCGTCTTAAGCGCGCCCACCAGGTCGGCGTGACCAGGACGCGGATGCTGCTCCAGCACCAGGTCGCGGGGAGGTCTTCCCTCCTGCGCCATGCGCTCAGTCCAGTTGGCCCAGTCGCGGTTATCTATCTTGAGAGCCAGGGGGCTGCCGAGGGTCCTGCCGAAGCGCAGGCCTGAGAGCACCTGCACCTCGTCACGCTCGATGGCCATGCGCCCCCCGCGCCCATAACCGCTCTGCCGCCGCACAAGCTCGCTGTTGATGGCGGCGCTCGTAAGCGCAAACCCCGCCGGCACCTCACTTACGATGGCAAGAAGCGCCGGCCCATGCGATTCGCCCGCGGTAACATACTTCATCTCGCTGCTCCATAACCCTTTTTTGAACACATACTGGCAACAGCTACCGATTGTACCACGTTGCGGCTATGCGCTCTCCCTGATGCGCTAATAGTCGCCTTCATGCAACCGCTTATATCCGCCCGTGTATCTATCCGGTACAAGCTCTGGTATGTTTGGCTGTGCTCGGGTGGGTTACGGTATCATGGTGGGGTACGGGTTACGAGCCTTTCGGATGAGGAATGGTTATATGAGCGAAAAGCAGGGCTTCATCAACACTTATATGGATACGCGCGGGCTGGCGCCCGAGGCACTTACGTTTACGCAGACTATCGTTGCGGGTATCGCAGAGGGTGGCGGGTTGTTTGTGCCGCGGGTGATGCCGCGGCTTGCGCTGGACGAGGTTGTTGAGCTTGGGCGGTTGCCCTATGCCGCTGCGGCAGCGAGCGTCTACCGGCGGTTTGGCGTGGACTTGCCTTCGCCGGTGATAGATGAGCTCATGCGGCAGGCGTATGGGAAGAACTTTGACAGCCCCGAGATCGCCCCGGTGGTGGAGGTTGCCCCCGGTAGCTTTGTGCTGGAGCTGTGGCACGGGCCGACCTCGGCTTTTAAGGATATGGCGTTACAGTGTTTGCCGGTGTTCTTCTCGGCGGCTATCGAACAGCTGCGCGACGGGGCCAGTGTCCCACTTTTGACCCAAAGTGGGACACTTGCCCCGTCCCCCACTGTCCCACCCTCTCTTGCGCAGAACGACTTCCTCATACTCGTCGCCACCTCGGGCGACACCGGTAAGGCAGCGCTTGAGGGCTTTCGCGACCGCGCTCACACCAATATCATCGTGTTCTACCCGCACGGCGGGGTTAGCGACATCCAGCTGCGGCAGAT
>JAITEK010000163.1 GCA_031282085.1 Coriobacteriales bacterium | reverse complement strand
CCCTCGGCTCCCTTAACAGCTACAATGGATGCATGAAGATCATTCGTTCTCGATATGCGGGCGCCTGTTATGGGGTTGAGCGGGCTTTGCGGCTTGTTGATATGGCCGCGAGTGCCTCGCGCGTCTCGATGCGGCCCTCGGTGCACACGCTCGGGCCGCTCATCCACAACCCCCAGGTGGTGAGCGAGCTGCGGGAGCGCGGGGTTGCGGAGGCGCGCGACGTTGAGGAGGTCGACGAGGGCATCCTCGTCATCCGCTCCCATGGCGTTGCTCCGGCGGTCATCAACACGGCTCACCAAAAGGGGCTGGAGGTTGTTGACGCCACCTGTCCGCACGTCTCCAAGGCCCACCGAGCCGCGCGCCAGTTGCGTGAGCAGGGCTACCTGGTGGTGGTGGTCGGCGAGCTGGGACATCCCGAGGTCGAGGGCATCCGCGCCTACGCCGGCGACAATGCCATTGTGGTGCAGGAGCCGTCCGACCTGCCTAAAGGGCTTGCATCGGACAAGGTCGGCGTGGTGGTGCAGACCACGCAGACAGCCGGCGTCCTGGAGGAGATACTCGCCGCCCTGCGCGAGCGCGGCATCAGCCCCCTCGTGCGCAACACCATCTGCTTTGCCACGCGGCAGCGCCAGGAGACCGCAACCGAGCTCGCAAAAACCGCGGACGTGATGCTCGTTGTGGGCGGGCGCAACTCGGGCAACACCACGCGCCTCGCCGAGTTGTGCCAGTCGGCCTGCCCGCGCACGTATCATATCGAGAGCGCGGCCGAACTTGTGCCTACCTGGTTCGAGGGTGTTAAAACCGTGGGGATAACCGCTGGCGCCTCCACGCCCGAAAGTCAGATAATCGCCGTTGAACAGGCCCTTGAGCGCCTGCCGTGAGAAACGGAAGGGCGCACTTATGGTACCCTTTACAACACAGAAAGCTAGGAGAAAACCGTGCCGCTACCGATTGTCGCCGTGGTGGGTCGCCCTAATGTCGGCAAATCCACCTTCGTTAACCGTATAGCCCTCACCAAAGACGCCATCGTGCATGAGCAGCGTGGCGTCACGCGCGACCGCTCGTATCACCAGGCGGATTGGAACGGCGTCGACTTTATCCTCATCGACACCGGCGGCATCGAGTGGGGGGCCGAGGACGCCTTCCAGAACTCCATTCGCAACCAGGCGCTGCTTGCAACCGAGGAGGCGGACGCCATCCTGTTCATGGTGGACTCGCGCACCGGTTTAACCGCCGACGACACGGAGGTCGCCCGCCTGCTCAAGCGCTCGGGCCACCCCGTCATGCTGCTCGTGAACAAGATGGACAACCCCGCGCGGGAAGATGAGCTGTGGGAGTTCTACAACCTGGGCCTGGGCGAGCCATGGCCCATCTCAAGCGTGCACGGCCACGGAACCGGCGACATGCTCGATGCGCTGGCAAAGGAATTACAGGAGGGGTTGAAGGGGAGCGGTTCCGTTGGCAACCCCAGCGACCCCAGCGCGGCGGAGGCAGCCGACGACGAGACCGCCCTCATCAATGTTGCCATCATCGGGCGACCCAATGCCGGCAAATCTTCGCTCACCAACAAGCTCGTCGGCACGGAGCGCTCCATCGTCAGCGATGTCGCCGGCACCACACGCGACGCCATCGATACCCTCGTTGAGCACGAGGGCACACGCTATCGCATCGTCGACACCGCGGGCATCCGCCGCAAATCGCAGATAGATGAGAGTGTGGAGTATTACGGCTTTGTCCGGGCGCTGCGCGCCATCGACCGCGCCGATGTGGCCCTGCTCATGATCGACTCCACGCTGGGCCTCACCGACCAGGACCAACGCGTTGCCAACCTCGCCGACGAGCGCCGCTGCGCCCTCGTCATCCTGCTCAACAAATGGGACCTGCTTGAGACGCCGGAGGAGCGCGAGGCCCTCCGCACCCAGATTGCCGATCGCCTGCCCTTTGTCTCCTACGCGCCTGTCATCGCGATAAGCGCGCTCACGGGACGCAGCGTGCACCGCGTCTGGGGCGCCATCAACACGGCCTACGCGAACTTCTCCGCCAGCATCTCCACTCCCAAGCTCAACAATTTCCTCGCTGAACTGCGCGACTTTGGCCACACGGTCTCCCGCGGCAAGTTGCGACTGCGCATCCACTACGTCACGCAGACCGGCACACGCCCGCCGCGCTTCACGTTTTTCGCCAACCATCCGCACATCATCGACAGCACCTACGAGCGTTACCTTGAGAACCGTCTGCGCGAGACCTTCCCCCTGGAGGGTACGCCCGTCATTCTCAGATTTAAGAAAAAGGACTGACAAACGATGAGCGCTTTTTTGCCGGTGTTACTGTTGCTGCTGGTACTTACCCTTGCGTTCCTTCTTGGGTCGATTCCCTGGGGCATCATCGTATCCCGCCTGTTCTACCGCACCGACATCCGCCAGCACGGCTCGGGCAACATCGGCACCACCAACGCCATGCGCACGCTCGGCAAACGCGGCGGTTCCGTGGTGTTTCTACTCGATTTTGGCAAGGGCTTGCTCGCGGGGCTGCTTGGTTGGATTATCGCGCTGTGGCTCCTGCCGCTTGTGGGTCCCACGCAGGAACTTTGGCTACACCAGGGAGACCTGGTCGCAGCGGCTTTTGTGGGCTGCGTGCTCGGGCATATCTTTACCCCCTGGCTGCTGTTCCGCGGAGGAAAGGGCATTGCGGTTGCCGCCGGTTGCCTGCTTTTTACCGTCGGTTGGCTTGGCCTGGTAATCGAGCTGCTCGTGTTTGCCGCGTTGGTGCTGCTCACGCGCTATGTCTCCCTTGGTTCCGTCATGGCGGCGATCATCTGCCCGTTCCTGGCGCTGTGGCTGCTCTGGGGCGACTGGCTGGCCGTCGTGCTGTGCGCCATCACCGGCGCCCTTATCATCTGGGCGCACCGCGGCAACATACAGCGCCTGCTGAGTGGCACCGAGCCGCGGGTTGGCAAAAAGTCGTCCGCGGGAGATAGCTCCTCCCCTGAGAAAGGTTGAGTGGACACATGAAGGTCTCTGTCGTCGGAGCAGGTTCCTGGGGAAGTGCCGTAGCCTGGCTGCTCGGCACCAAAGGGGAGACGGTCAGCCTCTGGGCGCGCGACGAGAGCGTGGTGACCGGCATCAACACGGCGCACCACAGCCCCCGTTATCTTGAGGACACCGTATTTCCTGCCACTGTCACCGCGAGCACCGACCTTGGCGCCGTGCTTGCCAAAACGGAGGCCATCGTTCTCGTAACGCCCTCGGCAGTCGTCGGCGAGATGGCGGAGCGTATCGCCGCACATCTGGGTACAGGGTGTGATGAGAACGTCCCGCTCGTGTTGCTCTCCAAGGGTATCGAGGGTTCCACGGGGACGCTCCTGCTCGATGTGCTCGCAAAGCACTTCGATCCGCGCAATCGCCAAGGAGCCGATGAGCCGCCCGCGTCGGCTGAGAGATTCGGCGCTGCGGGGCACTGTGGTTGGCCTGAGCAGGTTAACCCGCACGAACATCTTGCGGTGCTCTCGGGGCCCAATCACGCTGAGGAGGTTGTGCGGGGCATCCCCTCGGCAACCGTGGTCGCCTCGCTCTCGCAAACAACCGCGCAACTGTTCCAGGAGCTTTTTGCCACGCCGACCTTCCGCGTCTACACCTCGCATGACGTAGTGGGCGTGCAGCTTTGCGGCGCAGCTAAGAACATCATCGCCATAGCCTGCGGGTTGGCGGCCGGTCTGGGGCTGGGCGACAACACAACGGCCCTGCTTATGACCCGCGGCCTGGCCGAGATAGGCCGTTTGGTTGAGCAACTCGGCGGTGACGCGCGCACCTGCATGGGCCTGGCCGGCATGGGCGACCTTATCGCCACCTGCACCTCAGAACACTCGCGCAACCGGGCCTTTGGTCTTGAGCTCGCGCGGGGCGGAACCCTTGAGGCCTACCAGACGCGCACCCACATGGTGGTTGAGGGCGCCGTCGCCAGCCGCTCAGTTGCGGCGTTGGCGCAAAAACACACCGTTGATATGCCCATCAGCAAGGTGGTGCACGACATCATCTGGGAGCAACAACCCATCGAGGAAGCCGTAGCCTCCCTCATAGAACGCTCCTTAAAACCCGAGTTCTACTAACCCGCCTCCCCTTTTGTCATTCCCGCGCCTTGCGCGGGAATCTTTGCGCTGGCCGGACGACCAGCGCATCCCACATCAGAAGCACGTGCAGCGGGTGACACACAATCCACGGAGGCAAAAAAGACGCAAAGAAACGAATATTTAACGGTTTGAGTATCGTACATCTGACCGTTGCCTGTTATTATTATCGCTTGTAATGCCCGTGCAGAATGAACGTACAAAATATGAATATTGGAGGCATGATGGCGACACCCGATACCCTACAGGCAACAATCGTTCCCTCCGCTCCAACCACCGAAAAAGTGCGTCTACGAGAGAAACTCGGCTTTACTGCTTTGCACGGCTCCGTCGAGATGTTCGCGCAGATCCTCAGCCTGTACCTGCTGGTGTTCTACACCAACGTGGCCGGAATACCGCCGGCGCTGGCCGGGACGTTAATGCTCATCTGTACCATCTGGAACGGCGTCAATGACCCCATCGTCGGCTGGCTGGTCGACAACCACCGCTTCAAAAACGGTGAGAAGATACGGCCGCTGATCAAGTGGGTAGCCGTTCCCACCGCGCTCTTTGCCATCATCCTGTTCTGGATGCCAGCGCTTGACCCAACCTGGGCCTTTATCTATGCGTTGCTCGTCTACTGCATCATGGATTCCTTCTCTACCTTCCTTGGCATTCCCTATATGTCGTTCCCGTCGGTGATGACCTCCGATCCTAATGAGCGCGTCTCACTCGGTACGTTTGCGACTGCTGGAGCCAGCCTGGGCCCGCTGGTCGCCTCGCTTTTTACGGTGCCCCTGATGCGGACCTTTGGCGGAGTGGACGCCCTCGGCAACGTACTGGATCAACGCACGGGGTTCCACGTTATCATCGTTGTCTTTATGGCGATATGCGTCATTTGTCAGTTCTTCGTATATGCCGTCACGCGGGAACGGGTGCGACCAGAGAAAACGACGACTGATCATATCGGCCTGTTCAAAGCCTTTAAGATACTGTTCACCGAGCGCAATTTCATGGCGATTGTTGGTTACAACCTGCTCTATAGCTTCGCGCTCAGTTCTGTGATAATCAGCGTTGTCTACTTCACCACCTACGTACTGCGTATGCCTGGCGGGGAGGCTATTCTCTCGCCTATCCTGATTTTAGTGGCTCTGCTCTCGCTGCCCTTCATACGCCTTGTGAACAAGTATGCCTCGCGGCGAGGCATACTGATAACCGCCGCCATCGCCATGCTTGTGTCCAAGATACCGCTGTTTATTGCGCCAACGAGCTTTATCGCTGCCTGCATCTCCGCTGGCCTCATAGGTGTGGCAATGGGCTTTTCGGTTACGGGCATCAGCGCCAATCTGAACGAGTCCATTGAGATTGCCGCATGGAACAAGGGGTACCGCTTGGAGGGCTCGGCGGTCGCATTGCGAGGGTTGATACTAAAAATAGGCCTGGCTTTCCTGGCCTTTATGCTGGGCCTGGGGATGCAATTCTCCGGCTACATTGCCCCCACCGAGGAGGTGCTGCAGCCGGTACAGAACGAGGCCACACAGCTGGTGTTCCAGACTTCCTTTATATACTTCCCTGCTGTCGTAGCCATCGGTATGCTCATAATTGCGTTTTTGAGCCCCACCGACCGCGACGCAGCCGCCATGCGCGCGGCTAAAAAAGCCGCAGCTGAGGCTGAGGCCGCAAACGGAACACTATCGTAAGCCAACGCGAAGCGCGACTATCGTATGTCGCGCTTCGCGCTCTTAATGCATCGCTCGCTTTCGCTCGCGGTAGACCCTGGGATAAACCCAAAATGACGTGCAAAAATGCTCGTCATTCTGGGTCCGAGCGCCCGGATAAGGCTCCAGTGGAGCCTTATCAGCGAAGGACGGGTGAAGCGCTTGCGCGAACCTACGGGTCTTGTCCCAGAATCCAACCGGCGGCGCTAGCCGACGGACTCACAGACGCGCGAAAATGCTCGTCATTCTGGGCTTGTCCCAGAATCCAACCGACGGCGCTAGCCGGCGGACTCACAAAACACCGCGGAGCGGCGCAGCCGCTCTCGTGGCACAATCGTGTGTCGTGTGCGACTCACACCCCGCGCAGGCGGGCAATGAGGGCGTTGTCCCAGAGTTTGCGGGTGCGGCGGCGATGGTGAGCCCCATAGCCCGCAAGGTCACAGT
>JAITEK010000148.1 GCA_031282085.1 Coriobacteriales bacterium | reverse complement strand
AGGCGCTGCGTCATGCCGCGCGAGAAGGAACGCACGGGGTCGTGGCGGCGCGCGGTGAGCTCAACGGTGGCAAGCATCTGGGAGATGCGCTCGGCGGGCTCGGGCACGCCGTAGAGCCGCGCGGCAAAGGCGAGGTTTTCCTCGGCGGTGAGGTCGGGGTACAGCAGCGAGCGATGCGAGATGAGGCCGATGCGCTCGCGCACTTCGTCGGGCTGCTCCTTGAGGTCGAAGCCGGCAACACGCGCCGTGCCCGCAGTGGGGCGCGCGAGGGTTGCGAGCACACGTAGCAGCGTGGTCTTGCCGGCGCCGTTGGGACCGAAGATGGAGAGAAAGGCGCCTTGCGGCAGCGTGAGACTTACCGCGTCGAGCGCCTTGCGAGAGCCGAAGGCCTTGGTGAGGACCTGCGCCTCGAGGGCGGGGGCGGTGCTGGAGGTACGCACGGTGTTTGTGCGACTTCCGTCCTCGCTCATATGTCCCCCTTTAGATTCTGGGACAAGCCCAGAATGACGGGATTTTGGTGCGTCTTGACGGGTTCTTTGTGCGCCTTGACGGGCTTTTTGGGCGTCACCGCTCCCCTTTCGCTCCTGCTTTTGAGTCATCGTCCGCCTTTGCCTTTGGGTCGTCGCTTGCCTTTTCTTTTGCTTTGGGTTTGCGGCGGCCTACGGTGGCGATGATGGTTCCTACCATGAGCAGGCCAAAGCCCACCCAGACAAAGGAGATAAAGGGGTTGACGAAGGCCGTCAGCGACAGCTCGTTGTCGCCGTTCACACCATTGTAGACCACAAAGAGGTCCTCGAGCGGCGACGAGACAACACCGGCGAGCGGTTTGCGCTGCTGGGTCGTCTGCACGAGCTGGATGCCCGGGGTCACCTGGCCGCGGTAGCGTTCGCCCTCATACACGTCGAAGGTCACATAGTAAAAAACGTCTGTGCCGTTGGGTTGCGGCTCGATGCTGCTACTGGCGTAGACGAGCCGGTAGTCGTGGATGACGAATTCCTTGGAGACCACGTCGCTCTCCTCATCGAAAGGCAGGTAGTCCGAGGCCGTACTCACATACATGGAGGAGCCAATGAGGCCGACGAGGATGACGCCCATGGACAGGTGCGCCAAAAAACCACCGAACTGCGAGGAGCGCTCCCGCAGCGCCCCGAACAGCGCGACTACGGGGTTGGTGCCCTTGGCCTTGGCCTGGCCGCCGATGATGCGCCCGAGCATGAACAGCGCGTTCATGAACAGAAGCGAGGCCGCAGCAAAGCCCACAAGCGTGATGAGGAAGTAATACCAGGTCCAGCCGCCCTCCTGCAGGGTCTGCGCCTGGGCGCCGCCAGCGGCGATTGTCGCGTTATAGCTGGGCATGAGGTGGGTGAGAAAGTAGACGAGCAGCGCCGCGAACACCACCGCCGCGCAGATGGCGGGGATCCTCAACCGCTTCCAAAAAACGGCCTTGTCTGTTTTGGCCCAACCAAGCAGCGGACAGATGGCCATGAGCAGGCAGTACAGGATGCTCAAGGGGCGCGCGACGGCGTGATAGGTGGAGGCGGAAAGTGAAAGGCCCCCATAAGGCAGCCACGAGGGCAGCGCCGAGGCAAGCGTGAGATAGAGGATCAAAAAGGCGCTCAACACCAGCACGACGTTGTTGAAGTAATAGGCAACCCCCCTGCTCATGAGGGATTCGCCCAGTTCCTCGCCGTCGTTCGTGGAGCCGAAGCTCTTGCCCCGGATGATGAGGCCGATAATGCCCGCAAGCACCGAGACAAGGATGAGGCCGAGGAACAAGACCAGCGAGACCTGGTCGCCCTCAAAGGCATGCACCGAGTTCTGCACGATGCCGGAGCGCGTGATGAAGGTGCCGACGATGACGAAGGCAAAGGTGAGGCAGGCGCACATCACCGACCAACGTTTGAAGCCGCCGCGTTGGCGGTAGACGGTGAAGCTGTGCACAAGCGCCACCGCGAGCAGCCAGGAGAGCAGACTCGCGTTCTCCACGGGATCCCAGCCCCAGTAGCCGCCCCAGCCGAGCACCACGTAGGCCCAGATGGAGCCCAGCCCGATGCCGATGCCGAGCATCACCCAGGAGACGAGGGCGTACCGCTGGGACCGCTCGACCCACTTCTTGGAGGGGTCGTTGACGATGAGCGCGGCGATGGCATAGGCAAAGGGCACCGTGAGCCCCGCGTAGCCGATGAACAGCGTGGGCGGGTGGATGGCCATGGCCCAATGCTCGAGCAGGGTGTTCATGCCCAGCACAAGGCTCGGTTCAAGCTCGCCCTCGGCAAGGCTGGCGGATTCCTGCAGCAGTTGCTCAAAGCTCTTAAGCTGGCCTTGCTCGTTGAAGTACTGCGCGTCGAGGGGCAGAAACGGCATGTTGTCGGGCGAGAACAGCAAAACGGCGACAAAGGCCAGCATGACGAGCTGGATGACGAACAGCGCCATGTTGTCCAACTGGTCGCGGCGCTTGATGTTGCGCAGGGCGACGATAGCACCGAAGACGCTGATGAGCCACGCCCAGAACAGCAGCGAGCCCTCGCGGCCGCCCCACAGACCCGCGAGGCGGTAGAGCATCGCCGGCGGAGAGCTGGAGCTGCTGTGCTGCCGGACGACGTACTCAATGGAGGCGTCGCCCGTAAGGAAGCAATAGACAAGCACGGCGCAGCCGAAGGTAAGGGCAAGCGTGGTGGCAAGCACGGCGCCATGCGCGACAAGGGTGACCCGGTCAGCGAGCCGGCCGTACCGCTCCTTCTGCGCTGCCTTGACCTCACGCTCGGTGCTTCTGATAAGACGCTCGACCACAAAGGCGCCAAGGGATACCACAACGGCGACAAAGGCCACCGCCAACGAGATCAGGCCAGCAAGTGCCAAGGGAATCATCCTCTCAAGGCGACGTCGGTCGCCACGAATCGTCCTGAGCTGTTAAGGGCGCCGGTCACAACGAGTTCGGCGCCATCACGCACCTCGTCGGAAAGCGCTCCCTCATATACGACGGGCAGGTTTTGGCCGCCGTCCTGCCCAGCCAGGACAAAACGGTCCTCCTGTCCGACCGGCTTGAGCGTGCCTGCCTGTAGCGCACCCGAGATACGAACAGGCTTGTCGATGATGCTCTCGCCATAGGACCACAGCTGCGAGACGCTGAGAGAATCGGTTGAGTTCTCATACTTGGAGGGGCATTTGGTCACCAACTCGGTGCAGACGAGCACGCCGTCGTCGTTGATGACGCCCGTACAGATGGCCTCGACCTGATTGCCGAAGGTCGCCGACACGCCTTTGTCGTAGATGACCTTAAGTTGGGGGCGACCAGCGGGTTGGGCGCCTTGCACGCCCTGCGCATCCGTCGACGCCGCCGCCTGCGCGCCGTCATCGTAGATGGAGAAGCTGAGGGTGTTGCCGTCTATGGCGTAGGAATTGTCAACGACCTTGCCGGTGACCTGCACTTTTGTTCCGTTGTACGCGCCGCTTGCCGCCTGCTCCACAGTCACAGTCTTAGAAGTGGTACCGTTGACAACGGCCAGAATGGCCAACACAACGATGACGACCACGCCCGTTACCACAACAAGCCGGCGTTTCAATCTCTTGTTCACCAAAACTCCTTTGCTTCTTTACGTCTCATAGCGTACCGCGCGCCAAAACGCCACTCCCTTGCTGGCACACCGCTTGCTGCCACTGGAGGCATACTCCCAACGAAGGACAGGCGATGGGGGTTCGCACGCTTCTCATCAGCCATTTCAGCGCGCAAGGGGTCTACCGACAGCCGCGTGCAATCGGTAGACCCCTTTCCTTGTTCACCATTGTACTAGAAAGGAAGGCACATTGTGGGCACAGTCCCTAAAAGTACGTCAGTGCTTTGTCGACGGCCGCCTCGCTCCTGGCAAGTGTGTCGTCCGACAGTTTGGGGTTGTGCGCGCCTTCGCTGTTCTCCACCATCACGAAGTCCCAATACCACTGGGCTTCACGGTTGAGTTCGCGCACCTCGGCGAGCTGGCCCTCGCTCAACGTGTTTTGCGCCACCGCGTCGGCGAGCTTGAGGTTGAGCGTCTCAAGTTTTGCCCCGATAGCCATGACCTTGTCCTCGGAGGTCTTCTGCCAGGCCTTGACCTGTGCCTTGAGGTCGGTGTGGCAGCCGGCGCCCGTATTGCAGGTCGCAAGGAGCTCCTCGTTCTCCAGCGGGCTTATCAGCAGGTGGGAGGTGTAGATGGTGCCGTCTTCGGCCGTCTGGGGCTGGCCCATATGGCACTCGACGCAGCCATAGCCGCGCTGGGCCATCGTGGAGCCGGCGCCGCCGAACACGAACTCGAACTCAGGATGCTGGGTCTTGAGCTGCTGGGTACCGGTGTTGGGGTTGGTGTAGTCCACAAAGGGCGCACCGTCCTTACCGGCGGTCTTGTAGTAATCGTACATGGCCTCGGGGGTCATCTGAGCAAGCCCGGTGTAGGGGTTGGTCACGGCCTTGTCCGCGGGAGCGAAGTAATACTCGTTGTGGCACTGGCCGCAGCTCTGGGAGCCTGCATCGACCTTGCTTTCGTCCGGCCCTATCGCCGCCTTGAAGAACGCCTGAGTCACGGTGACGCTGCTTGCGGTCGCGTCGGTCGCCAGGTTGTTCTCATGGCAGTTGTAGCAGCTGATGGGCTCGTTGAGCAGCGCGTTTATATCGGCGATGGGCTGCGAGAAGATCGCGTTGCCCTGCTGCTGGTACATCGCGGTGTAATCCGCCGATTTGCAGGTGAGGCAGTTGGCGAACGCGGTCTCCTTGAACTCACCCTTCTCCGCGTCCCAAACACGCCCGGTCACACGGATGTCGTCGAGCGAGTAGTTGTGGCCATTCGGCTCGTTGTAGAATTTGTTGAAGCCCGTACCAGCCCAGATGACCGGCAGCATGGGGTACATCTTCACCATGTCGCCCCGCACCGCGAAATGCGGGTCGGTCTCGTTGCCTTCCGT
>JAITEK010000113.1 GCA_031282085.1 Coriobacteriales bacterium | reverse complement strand
TTTTGGTGCGCCGTGAGGGATTCGAACCCCCGACGTACTGATTCGTAGTCAGTCCCTCTATCCAGCTGAGGTAACGGCGCACGCGCAAAAACGAGCCTGAATATAATACCATCACTGGGGAAGGTATCAAGTGGGATTCTTTTGAAAGGTGTAGTCCCCGCTCCCATCCGCTCCCATCAACCTGTCAACCTGTTTGCTCATCGCCAATCCAGCGCAGCGCAGCAAAGCTCTCAGGTTTGTTATACTTAGACTGTCTAATTTGGAGGCTCATTTTACGGATGGATATATTCTTCAGTATTCTCGTCACGCTCCTTCTCATCTTTGTTAACGGCTACTTCTCGATGTCCGAGATGGCGCTCATCAGCGCGCGCCGGGCTGTGTTGCAGCAACAGATTGAGGAGGGTTCCCGCGAGCAATCGAGGAAGGCGCAGAAGGCTGTGCGGCTTGCGCAGGACAGCGACCGCTTGCTCGCGACTATTCAGGTTGCCATCACGTTGGTGGGGTTTGGCGCCTCCGCACTTGCCGCGACCAGCTTCTCAGCGCCCATCGTCGCCTGGCTTCAGAGCTTTGGCATCGGGTGGCTCTCCGCCATCTCGACCGGCCTTGCCGTTGTGGTCATCACCCTCATCATCAGCTACGTAAGCCTTATCATCGGCGAGCTTGTGCCCAAACGCATCGCGCTTTCTAACGCCGAGCGGATGGCGGTGAGCGTCGCGGGACCGATAGGTGTCTTTGAGCGCCTGGCAAGCCCCGTGGTCACGCTGCTTTCCGCGTCTACCAACGCAGTCGCGCGCGTCTTTGGCATCAAGGGCACCGAGGACCGCCACAGCATGAGCGAGGACGACATCAAATACCTTGTCACCGAGCAGGAGACCCTGCTCGACGAGGAAAAGCGCATGATCCACGAGATATTCGACCTGGGCGATACGGTTGCGCGCGAGGTTATGACGCCGCGGGTGGACATGATCTCGATTGAGGATGACGCCACGGTCCGTCAGACGGTTGACCGTATGCGGGGCACGGGCTTCTCACGCGTGCCAGTGTTCCACGAGGTGCCCGACCGCATTGTCGGCGTCGCGATGGTAAAAGACCTGCTCGTCCCCCTCATTGACGACCGGGACAGCGAGCCGATAACCGCCTATATGCGCGACCCGGTCTTTGTGCCGGAGACCAAGGACATCCTGCCGCTGCTGGGCGAGCTCCAGACCTCTCATCAACAAATTGCTATTGTTGTTGACGAATATGGCGGCACGGCGGGTATCATCACCGTTGAGGACATCGTGGAGGAGATTGTCGGCGACATTTCCGACGAGTACGACCCCGACAATAAGTACCAGACGCAACTCTCCGACAGCGAATGGCTCATCGACGGGCGCCTCCCTACCGACGACGCCATCAGGCTGGGCTTCCCGGTGGAGGAGGGCGAGGACTACGAGACCATCGCCGGTTGGCTGCTCGATACGATTGACGGCGTGCCACGGATCGGCGATACCTTTGAGGTCAACGGTTACGTCTTTAAAGTGCAGTCGATGCGGCGCAACCGCGTCTCCATGCTCCGCGTGACGCGATTACCAGAGGCTGTTGTTGATGAGGCAGAGGGTGCTCTTGAGGCCGACGCGTCGCGCGATGAGTAGACTGCGACTTGTTGTCTCGTTCTAGCGCTGTAGCGCTGTAGCCCCGAGAAGCGGCGCCGAGAAGCGGACCGCCGTCAACAGTTGCCGCTAATTGTGGTACCATACCGAAACACGAGCGGGTGTCGCCAAGTGGTAAGGCCCAAGCTTCCCAAGCTTGTATTCGCGGGTTCGAGTCCCGTCACCCGCTCCAAGAATCGAGAAATCCTCCTACAACAATAATGATATAGGGTAATGCAGGGTGGGGACTCGAACCCGAGAGGGTTCTGGTCGTTAAGCAAACGCCACAGTGTGGCGTTTGTAGACCAGAAGTCCGAGCGAACGAAGTGAACGAGGTCTCGTGATTTGCGAAGCAAAGCACGCGAGTCCCGTCACCCGCTCCAAGAATCGAGAAATCCTCCTACAACAATAATGGTATAGGTTAATGCGGAGTAGTTTCTTGCTCTTGGCTGGGGTGGGAGACGGCGTCCTCCTCGTAGATGGGGAGGGCTACGGCGCGGGTTTTGAAGCTCAGTTTGTCCAGGCGATTGGCGATTATCAGGTAGATCACCATGCTGAGGCCGGCTTGCACCACGTTGCCCAGCACCTCTGCCAGAGGCGCGATCATGCTTCCGGTGAGCAGCCAGGCGGCCACATAGTAGCCGGCTACGGTAACGGGGATGGCCACGGTAACCGCGATGATGTTCCTGCCGCAAAGTAGTTTTGCCCGGTGCGCGGTAAAGGCGAGCACCATCAACACCTTGATTACCAGGGTAAAGGGCGCCCATTGGGCGTAGCCCGTCGTTACGTCGGCCAGCGTCGCGCCTAATCCAGCGGCAACCGCAGACAACGGCAGAGGCAGGATGGAGGCCGCCAGGTAGCTGACGGTGTCTCCGAGATGGACGTAGCCTGTGCCAACAGGAATACGCGGCAACCAAGCGGTAACAGCAAAGATGAGTGCGGTGAACAGCCCCGTCAAAACGAGGGGAAACAACTTTGACGACCTCACGGATAGTCCCTCTCTGAGCAATGGCAGGGACAATCCGCCCCTCTCCACAACCAGTTTACCAAGACCGACAGAGCAAAGAAACAACCGCAAATGATTTCCGCAGACTTTTCGGTGCTTTTTCCTATCCTTGCTATTGGGTTTTCTTGC
>JAITEK010000111.1 GCA_031282085.1 Coriobacteriales bacterium | reverse complement strand
GTGCTGCGCAAGGAGCGCAACCCTGCGAACCCCAAACCGGCTATCGCCGAGGTCACGATCAGGACCAAAGGGCATATCATCCGCACCGAGGAGTCGGAGGAGGATATGTACGCCGCCATCGACGTCGCGTCGGCAAAGGTCGAGCGTCAGCTGCGCAAATACAAGACGCGGGTGGTGGATCGCAAGCTCCACGGCAAGAGACTCGCCGAGATACTCAGCCCCGAGCCCGAGGCGCCCGCACCCACCGAGCACGAGGAATACCTCGCGGAGGTCGACCGTGTGGTACGTGTGAAGGAGCTTGAGCTCGACGCGCTCACCGAGGAGGAGGCCCTCATCCAGCTCGACCTGCTGGGTCACGATTTCTACGTGTACCTCAATACCACCGACGGCCTCGTTAACGTGATGTATCGTCGCAAGGGTGGCAGCTACGGTATCATCAAGCCCCGTATCGAGTCGCTTGAGGACTAGGCTGTCCGTTTAGGGGTGCGTGTTCGAGGGGGCGGTATCAAACCGTCATTCTGGGTTCGTTCCAGAATCAGCGGGGCGAATGTGCTGGTACACCAATCCGTCATTCTGGGCTTGTCCCAGAATCCACGGGTCAGACGTGCTGGTACGTGAGATGTTTCACAGCTTTTGCGGCAGGACCAGGGTCTCTCAACGGACTTTGGTACTGCCTCAGACAGAAGAAGAACGATGGATATGGCGAAGAAGAACGTAGCGACAAATACAGCAGTTCGCATCCCTCCCGCGCTGGTTGTGACCCTTGTCATCATCGGCTGCCTTGTGCTGGCGGCGGTTACGCTGTACCCCGCGGTGCGAGAGTATTACCTGGCTCTGCGCGAGAACGCCCGCGTCAGCGCCGAGTACGAGCTCGTGCTCGACCGCAACGAGAAGATAAAGCAGCAGATAGACGAGATGGCGACTCTTGAGGGCATAGAAGACCTCGCGCGCGAGGAGTTCGGCTGGGTAAAGGAGGGCGAGCAGGCCGTGAACATCACGGGGTTGAGCATCTCCGAAAGCTCGACCGGGCTGCCTCCCGTCGTTGAGCCGGGCACGGTCGAAGCACCCGAGACCTGGTGGACGCAAACCCTCGACGAATTCTTCGGACTGCAGCACACCACTCCGACGTCCCCTTATCCCGACGACCCGATACCGGGGCTGTGAGCATGCGCCTGGCCGCCATCGACCTGGGCACCGTCACTGCGCGCCTGCTGATCGCGGATGTTGAGGGGTGCGGGCCGGAAAGCGAGCCGGCCTGTGAGCCCGCCAACGGATATACCCGCGGCGTCCATGAGCTCGAACGCCACATGCGGATAACCCATCTCGGCGAGGGTCTGTATGACACGGGCCGGATAAGCGCCGCCGCCATCGAGCGCGAGCGTGCGGCCTGTGCGGCCTTCCTTGAGACGATACGCGCTGTTGGGCAGCGGGGCGAACGGCCGGTCGAGCGGGTGCTGGCTGTGGCGACCTCAGCGATGCGCGAGGCCACAAACAGCGACGAGGTGCTCGACGCCCTGTCGTCATTGGGCCTGGCAGTCGAGGTGATACCGGGTGCGCGTGAGGCCCAGCTGTCGTTTCTTGGGACCGTGAGCGGCTTTGCCGCCAGCGGCGCGCTGGCGGGGCAGACCGTGCTCACCGTCGACGTTGGCGGCGGCTCGACCGAGCTGATCTGCGGCCACGTTGAAGACGGCCGCATTGAGGATCTGCACGCGGAAAGCCACCTCGCGGCGCACATACTCAAACAACATTCCTTTCTCATCGGCTGCAGGCGTGTGACCGACCGTTTCCTGGGAAGTGACCCGCCGTCCCCCCACGAGCTTGCCCGTGCGGGACTTTGGCTGCGTGATGAGATGCGTGGGTATTTTGACGCGCTCAGCCAGTGGCCCTCGATTGCGCTGGCCGTGGCGGGAACCGCGACGACGGTTGTGAGCGTTCGGGACGCGATGGGGGAGTACGACCCCGCCCGGGTGCACGGCGCCAAGGTCTCGGCCGCTGAGCTTGATGAAGTGCTGGGCAGGTTGGCGGCACTCCCGCTCGCGCGCCGGCTCGGCCAGATCGGGCTTGAGCCTGAGCGAGCCTCTGTGATCATCGGCGGCCTGCTGGTGCTCCAGGCGGTACTGGAGTTGGCCGATTTGGAGCACTTCACCGTCAGCGAGACCGACATACTCCACGGGATCCTGCTTGCCGCATAGATGCGGCGTTATGTGCCCCGCGCGGCGTCGCGTCAGGGCAGCCCAAAGCCCTTTGTGATGAGGTCGAGCGCTGCACCATAGGATATGTCGTTGGCCTGGGCGGTCGCCACCGTGCTCACGCAGACGAGGAGGAGCGCCATGAGCAGGATGGTCGCCGCGACGCGAAGGGCCCGCGCGAGCAGGCGCAGGGCGTGCATGCCAGGCGCGTGCGCTGGTGGCGTGGGGAACTCATGCATGATGTGGATCTTCTTGCCCGACGCCGTGGTGAGCACTTCCGGCGCGCTGGACGGGGTGGGCGTGCTCGGCGTGTTCGGAGTGTTGAGCGTGCTGGCCGCAACGGGGGAGTCAGTCGTGCCGGCCGCACCGAGTGCACCGGCCGTGCCAGCCGCGCCAGGCGTGCCAGCCGCGCCAGCCGCAGAGCGCGCTTCGGTCTCTGGCACGCACGCACTCAACGTATCCCCCTCGCCCGAGGGCCGGGACTCAGCAAGCTGTTTGCGCAGGTCGTCGTTTTGGAGGCTCAGCTCAACCAACTCGGTGATGCGCTCGGCAAGTTCCTGCTCAAGTTTGAGTTTCTCGTCTGCCAGCTCCTCAAACCTGTTATTGGGAGCCTGTTCCCGGGCCGCCAGGTATTCCCGGGCCGTGCTGAGGTCCTCGGCGACGGCGAGCTCAGCCCCCAGACGGACTGCCCGCTTGTCGGCGAACAGCAAGACGTTGCCCGGGCGATACTGCTGGCGCGGTCCCGCGCTGAAAAGGAGATCCTGCTCGGTTACCTCGTAGAGGTATATCGCCCCCTGCTTCCCCCTGCCTATCATGCCGCCGACACTCCGCCAAACAGGCGTCCGATGCAACGCGGGTTATTCCTGGTCATCCCCAACTCCTCTTCATTCCGACTGTCAAAATATGAGATTGACATATTGACAATGACACACAACCGCATGATAGCATAGCCACCTATTATTGGGAAGCGCTTTGAGACAGAACGCCAACCCTGTTGGCAGTTTGCGGGAAGGTTGATGAATATGGGAACAACACAGGTAGTGAGGGAAACGGACCGGGACCAACAGGCCGTGCGGGACACGCGGCAGGTGAGCCTGGGGCAATCTCTGCGGCCGGTGCCCGCGTCGTTTGCGAGCACGCGGCTCATCGAGCTTATGCGCGCTTCGCACGGCACATCCTTCTGCATCTGCGCCCCGCACAAGACAGGGCGGACGAGCCTGGCGCTTGAGTATGCCCAGCGGCAGCACAGGCTCGACGAGGTGCTCTGGATAGACGCCTCCTCCGAGGGCTTTCGCGAGGCGGCGAACGCGGGTACGCTGTTGGATCATCTCGAGCGGCAAAGGGCGGGTGAGGTCAGCCGCTTCAGCCTCGTCGTGCTCGACGACCTCTCCGCGCTTGAGGACCGCCCCTCTGCCCGTCTCTCCGACTGGATAGACCGCCTGATAGAAGACGGCGTTGAGGTCATCGTCATCACTACGCCCTACGAGGACTGCCTGAACGATTACCAATCCGACCGGTTCACCATAGAGGGGGCGCAGCTTGTCGCCTCACAGCGGTGGAGCAGGGAGCGGATGGCCGTGGCGCTTGAGAGGCTGTTCTGTTCTCCCGTGCCCCGCGAGTCCCTCATCCTGGCCGCGCTTATGATACTCATGGGGCGCGGCATCGTGGACAACCTGCGCGAGCTCGGCTACCTTATCCCCAGCGCCTCCTACGCGATGCTCAAGCGTTGCTGCCCCTTCATCGAGCTGGACGAGGGCACGGGGCGTTTCGACGCGACCGGGCTGCCGGTCATGGAGTTGAGGCAGCACCTGTTGAGCCTGTTGAATGAGGCCGTGCAGGCCGGGGAGGAAGCGGAGAGCCCCCAGGAGGAGGCGTCTGAGATAGAGCGGTGCTTTGAGCGTTTGACGCGGCTTGCGACCTGCCTGTTCGAGCGGGCAGAACGCGAACGGAGCCAGCTTCTGCTCGAGCTCGCCGGTAGCCTGCTCACCTGCGACGACGCTGGATTCCCCCTCACCGAGGCCGGCTCGGGGGCAAGCCCTGTATTCAGCCCTTCCATCATCCTGAAGCCATCGCGGGTAAAAGGCGAGCCGTCCCGTGCCTTCGGGTCGCCGAGTGCAGCATCCGCCGACGGGCCGGCACTGCTGTCGGTGCGACTCTTTGGGGACTTTGAGCTGTTCAGAGGCAGCGCGCGCATCGAGGGCAAGCATCTTCACCGCAGCAAGGTCAGGGCGTTGCTGGTGCATCTGACGCTGAACCAGGGCTGCGGCATCTCACGCGATACGCTTATGGAGAAGCTGTGGCCAGGCAAGGACTTCCTGCACGCGCGGGATAACTTCCACGCGACCTGGTCTCGGCTGAACCGACTCCTTGCAGGCGAGGTGGGCCCCAGTCCCTACCTCACCAACAACCGGGGGCTGTGTCGCCTGGAGCCATCATACGTAAAAAGCGACGTCTGGGAATTCGAGCAGCTCTCGCGGACCTTCCTCTTTGAGCAGGGGAGTATCGAGGCGCGCGTTGAGGCCGTCTATCGGTTGGAGCAGCTTTACCGCGGAGACATCCTCTCGGGCTGCGGCCTCGACGCCTCCATGCAGGTTGCGCAACAGCGGTATCGCTCCATCCTCGTCGATGTCATGCTGGAGGCCTCCAAGCTCTTTTCGCAGCAGGGCAACGAGACAAACGCCGTCTGGTTCGCGCGCAGGGCCTACGACACCGACCCGTCCCGCGAGGACGTCTACCGCGTCCTCATGGACATGCAGAACAAGGCAGGCCAACGGACGAACGCCCTGAGAACCTACTTCGACTGCAAGCGATTCCTCAGCGAGGAACTCGGCATCATGCCCTCCCACAAAACCACAGCCCTCTACCAAGAACTAATCCTCGACCGCCGCTGAGAGCCCCTTATGAAGCAGAACCTTGACTCCACGCCTGGGCTGACCTACAATAAGATAAACATTGTATATTGTCTGGAGATAGGTATGGGACACACGGCGACTATCGGGATGTGGGGCAACACGCAGGCGATACGCCTCCCCAAGGCGTATTGTGAGCAGCTCGGATTACGCGCTGGCGATGAGGTGGAACTCTCGCTGGAGAGCAGGCGACTGGTCATCGAGAAGCCCGAGGAACGCTACACCATCCAGAACCTGATGAAGGACTGGAACGGCATACGCGGCGGAGGACCCGAGCTGAGTTGGGGCGAGCCTGTCGGTTCGGAGTTGTGGTGACGATGATATACCGTCAGGGCGACATCATCGAGGTTGATTTCAGCCCCAGCAAAGGGCACGAGGCGCAAAAACGTCGTCCCTGCATCGTGGTAAGCAACGAGGCATACAACATCTCCAACAGCACGACGCTTGTGTGCCCCATCACATCTACCTCCAACAACCATTACCTGCATTTTCCCGTTGAACAAGGCTACGCCATCGACGGCTTCATCGTTATCGAACAGATAAAGTCATTCGACCTCGACGCGCGCCCAACCAAGCTGGTCGACCACTATCGCCCCGAACACCTCACCCCCATCCTCACCCTCCTCCGCTCGTTCTTCTAACTTGTCATTCCCGCGCCCGCGCGGGAATCTTTGGCTGCGCAGGCAGCTATTTCCATACCAAGAGCGTGCGTAGCACGCGACACACGGTTCAGTATGAGAGGGCGCGGCGGGCGTTGTTGCTCCAGAGGTGCTCAAACTCCGAGCCCGTCATGGTGGTAGCGCCTTCAAGGGGGTCGTTGAGGAAAAGGACGTCGTCCTCGTAACCGATGACGACAACACAGTGCACGTAGCCTCGGTCATCGGCTATCCAACAGGCCACAGGCTTGCCGTCTTGCAAGTAGGCGCGCACTTCGTCAAGGCCCGCACCGCTCAGGTCTACGGCGCTGCCCAACTGCGTGTGCACCAGAGGCATAAGGGCCCGCGGGTAGATGGTAAACCCGCTCTCTGTGTAAGGGTTGCCGACAAAGCCCTCGTAGGGGTCGTCGCTATAGGGCATCTGCTCTGCAACATCGAGCTTAGTCAGGGTGGAGCCGGCATATTGGAGTAACATAGCGGTCGCCGTCGCCTCACAACCGGTGGGCAGTTCGGGACGCTGCATGATGAGCGGCACCTCCAGCCGCACGGAATCAAACA
>JAITEK010000075.1 GCA_031282085.1 Coriobacteriales bacterium | reverse complement strand
GCAAGCGTGCCGATGATGAGGCCCGTCGCAAACAGGCGGCTTGAGGCGCCGATGTGGCCCAACAGGTTGAGCCAATTGGTGGGCAGATAGGCCAGGATGGTCACCGGCCCGGGAAAGTATGGCGGCGTGAGCACAAAGAGTTTGGAGGTGAGCAGGTCCCATACCGCCAACGCCAAGGCCCCCGCAAAGATGAACTGTGCCTTATGCAACAGCCGCTTGCGCAGCGTGGGGAAGAAGTGCGAGAGGGGATAGAGTGCAGCCAGCAGCACCGCCACCGCACCGAGCAGGATGCGGTAGTTGGTGGGGTTGAGCGGGTAGTCCGTTGAGAAATCGACGCCGCGCTCAAGGCCAGGGATGTTATCTGGCACAAGGAAACTCGCCGCGAGCGCGATAAGGAATCCGCCGATGGCAACCGCGTACCACACATGCGAGCTCGTGTGCGAGCGTATCTTCCAATACTGAGGGTCTGCTACATGCTCCGCCATCGCCCGTACCCTGCCTACGCTCGCTGTGCCGTTGCCGGTCGTCTGCCAAAGACCGCCGCAAAGGCCTGGTCCAGGTCGTCTATGAGGTCCTGCGGATCCTCGAGCCCCACCGAGAGCCGTATGGTCTCCGGCGCAAGCTCCGCGGCCGCCTGTTCCTCAGGCGAAAGCTCGCTGTGCGTGGTCTTGGCGTTGTTAACGATGAGCGACTTCGCGTCGCCGACGTTTACCTGGTAACTGAACAGCCGCGTGGCGTCGATGAACTGCTCCTGTTCCTCAACGCTGCCCTTAAAGCCGAAGGCGAAAATAGTGCCCGAACCCTTGGGCGCATAGCGTGTGGCAAGCTCGTAATTGGGGCTGCTCGGCAGGCTCGCGTAGTCCACCCAGGAGACGAACTCGTTGCCCTGCAGGTACTCGATGAGCGCCCGCACGTTGGCAAGCTGCTTCTCGGTGCGCTCGGAGAGCGTCTCAAGGCCCAACAGTGCGAGGTAGGCGTCAAAGGGCCCCAGCGCCGCGCCGAGATAGTTGAGCAGCGCCAGCCGCACGCGTACGGTAAAGGGTGTCTCGGGGAACACCTCCAAAAAGCTGCGATACACATTATCGCGGTCGCGTAGCGTGTATCCCTTGTCCGTGAACTGCGGGAAGCGCCCGTTGCCGTAGTCGAAGGTCCCCGCCTCGAGGATCAGCCCGGCGATGATGTTGCCGTGTCCGCTCAGACCCTTGGTGGCGCTGTAAACCACGACGTCGGCCCCGTGCTTGATGGGTTGTATCAGGTAGGGTGTTGCAAAGGTGTTGTCCACGATAAGCGGTATGCCATTTGCGTGCGCCAGCTCCGCCAGCGTCGCGATGTCGGCCACGTAGCCCTTGGGGTTGGCGATGCTCTCGATGAACAGCGCCTTGGTGTTGGGGCGTACAAGCTTTTGGATGGCCTCCGACTCAAGGCTCGGCGCCAGCTCAACCGTGATGCCGTAGCGCGGCAGTATGGATTTGAACAGGTCGAAGGTGCCGCCATACAGATAGGGCGACGCGATGATATGGTCGCCGGCGTCGGCGAGGTTGAGGATGCTGTGACTCACGGCCGCCATGCCGCTTGCCAGCGCGATGGCGCCCACGGCTCCATCAAGCTGCGCAACCCGCCGCTCAAACACATCGACGGTGGGATTACCCACACGCGTGTAAAGAAACCCCAACTCTTCCTGCCTGAACAGCCGGTCGCCCCGCGCCGTATCGCCCATCTCATACGAGGTCGTCTGGTAAATGGGCACGCTGAAGGCAAGGTTATGCTCGCTGGGCTCATAAGCACCGCGCACCTTGAGGGTGTCAAAACGGTACTGCTTCTCTGCCGGATCCACGCTGGAATCCGCGGTCACGCCTGAAACATTCTCGGTCATGTCGACTTCCGCTCCTGTCGTTGTTTCTGTCGTTGGTTCTGTTGTTATATTGAGTAGATTGCTGTGACGCGAGCGCGCGATGGAAAAGGGGAGGGGGAGGGGAGGCTCGGTGCCGTGGGGTCTCCCGTTACCCGAGAGCGCGGACAATGCACATACGCGTGCGTCGGACGCGTATGTGCCCGGGCATACACATGCGCTCGCGATGAAGGCGGTTGCAATCGGTTTGTCCGTGAGTGGTTCCCACAGTAGCCTTTCGTCGATGGTCCAGGTGGCCGGGTAGCCGAGCCTGGTAACTGCCTCACAAACCCATAAGAGAATCCAATGACAAATATTACCAAACTTATAAGATTGAGAGAATTGCATTGTCGACGAATCCACGGACTTTGTCAAGAGGAGGATGACACACAAAGCCCCTCTGCTGGAGAGGGGCCCTGTGCCGAAAGGAGGTATGCTGGAGAGAGAGAATTGTCAGTAGTTGGTCGCGCTGTCCTACTTGTGCGGACGCTCCTCATGGATACGGATGTCCGGCGAGCAGGAGGAGCAGGGAGCGGAGTCTCCACAGGCGTCACAGCCACCCGACCTGCGCGAACGCACAATCGAACGAACCGCGAGTACCACCGCTACCAGAAGCAGCGCTGATATGATGATAGTGGCAACCATGGTCTTCTCCAATCCCGCCGAGTGAGCCGTGCTCCCTTGGCGCTGCTGTAAGTTTATAACTACTAACTTTGGTCGTCAAGTACCTTTTGCAAAATAAATTATATTTCTTTAACTTTTGCCATCCTTAACCACCGATGCTCGTCGTTCAGGCGTTCCGCGCAGGAATCTTTGGTCGTGTAGTGGCTAACTCCCCAGAGACATTACGGGAGCTTCCTCATTACCTCCGTACCACCGACCGTTGCGTAGATGGCCCCGGTGAATGCCGGCGTCGTCCCGCAGCCTGAGCCGATGAACTGCACGCCTGCCTGCCGTAGCGCCAACGCGACGTCTACGAATCCATCGGCGGCCGCAACCGAGGAGACGTTTGTGCCGACCAGTAAAGTCGGCGACGTGTCGGCGTCGGGCCGAACGAACAGAGGCAGCGGCGTTGTCTGCGCCGCGCGCCTCACCAAAGCCAAAAGCTGTTGAAAGCTCAGTGCGCCCTCAATCCCGATAACATCCGCGCCCGTTTCTTCGAGGCTGGTTATCACCGCCTCAAAATCTGTTGTGTCTGCCCCGACGTGACCCTGTGCATCAAAGACGCAGGAGACGATGACGGGCAGTTCGCAAAGCGACTGAGCCGCACGCAGGGCGCACAGCGCGTCCGGCAGGTCGGTCATCGACTCGATAAGGATGGCATCGGGCTGCTCAGCAGCAAGCGCTCCTATCTGCTCGGCATACTGGGAGGCGGCCGCCTCAAGACTCTCCTCGTTCAACGGGTCGAGCCTGAGCCCACAAGGCCCCACTGCGGCGAGCACGTGCTCAGGATGGGCAGCCTTGGCAAGGCGCACGGCAGCGCGGTTAAGCTCAACAACCCGATCCTCAAGCCCAAACGCGGCCAGGCGCTCGCGCGTCCCGCCGAGGGAATTGGTCGTCAGCGCCTGAGCGCCCGCGAGCACATAACGCTCATGTACGCCCACAATCAGCTCAGGATCCAAGATATTAAAGAGCAGGGGACACTCATCACAAGGTATGCCCTCGCGTGCAAGCAAGGTATCCCCGTCACCATCCACAACAATGACATCGCGCCCAAACCGCAACTGTATATCCGACATCTGTTCCTCTCAAGACGGCTCCATAAGGACTTCTGAGATTGACATGTTCCCAGTAAAGTGTCAATAACCACTACGACAAATGATCGCCCGTGGAGCGCCTCGCGCCCGGGCTGAGCCGGTGCCATGGTATCGCGAAGCGTTCCGGTGAGATTGCTGTCCCGTATCGTGGAACAGCACTCCCATAGAGTGCAACGATGGGGATGGACTTTCCCGCAATGCGAATCTACCATTGCGACATTGGTGTGCCCTGCATCCGGCAGGGACACACAGCGGCTGTGTGACAGCGCCAGAGGCGTCGTTCACGCGGCATAGGTCGATATAGGAACACAGACCGAAGGGAAGTAAAAGAAGATGAAGGCACAAACAGGGTCGAGTATCAATCCATCCCCAACACAGGCAGGAGCAGAAGCGGCACAGGCGGCAAAGGCAGGCTTGAGCGACATCAAGCTGGCGTTTGTCTACAGTGGCGTACAGTATGACCAGGCAAAGCTTTTGGCTGGCATCGGCGCGGAGTTGCCGGGCGTTCCGTTGGTGGGCAACACGTCGTTTACGGGCGTAATCACGCCGGAGGGCTTTATCTCCAGCGACGACGGCTTTGTGGGCATCCTGGCCCTGGCCGGCGACGACCTGGTGGTTGGTCGCGCGGGCGCAGCCAAGCAGGGTGA
>JAITEK010000102.1 GCA_031282085.1 Coriobacteriales bacterium | reverse complement strand
CGCCGGTGCCGCTCGGGCTGTCTCCGCCGTCACCGCCCGTGCCGGTGGTCGTGCCGTCACCTCCGGTGGTCACATCGCCGCCGCCGGTCTCAATGCCGGTGCCGCCATCGCCGCCATCGCCGGTGCCGGTGCCGGTGTTGTCGCCGCCATCGCCACCCGTGCCGGTAGTCGTACCGCCTCCGGTAGTGGTCACATCGCCGCCGCCGGTCTCAATGCCGGTGCCGCCATCGCCGCCATCGCCGGTGCCGCTCGGGCTATCGCCGCCGTCGCCACCCGTGCCCGTAACGTCGCCGCTGGGCTTCTCGGGATCAGCCGGATCGATGTCGCCGCCGCCGGTCTCTATGCCGGTGCCGCCATCGCCGCCAGGCGTGTTATCATCGCCCACACCGCCGTTGCCGCCCGTGCCCGTAACCGTGCTCGAGCCGCCGATACTGATGGCTGGCGCGTGCTGTCCTCGCAGTTCACCACCGGTATTGATACCGTCGCCACCACGGCCACCGGGGCTTCCGCCCGTGCCGCCCGTGCCGACGATCCGTGTACCGTTTATCGCCGTGATCGCAGGCGAAACCGACAAGTTTCCGCCGACGGTGATCCCGCCGCCGCCAACCCCTCCGGCGCTGCTGCCACCGGTGCCCTCAACCGACGAATCGTCTCCGCTGATAGAGCCATCCGTGCCTACCCCGTTATTCGCCTTGCCCGTGGCCACGCCAACCCCGCCGCCGCCCGCGCCGGTGGCCGCGCCGCCGGTGCCTTGCACCCGCGCACCTCCGGTTGCGTCGATGGTCGTGCCCGTGCTGATGCCGTTGCCGCCGGTGCCCGTCCCGTTGCCCTTGCCGCCGGTGCCGGTGAGGCTGGCGCCGTTCGACGCGTCGATGGCGGTCACGGTTATGATGCCGGTGCCGCCATCGCCGTTTGAGCCGCCATCGCCGCCCGTGCCGACGAGCTGGGCGCCCGTATCAACATTGATGCCGGTCACACTGATATTCGAGGAGGCCAAAACGCCGGGCCCACCGATTTCGTCACCGTCGCCCGCGCCGCCGATGCCCACAACACCCGTGCCGCCCGTGATGGACAAAAGGGAGGTCTCAATGCCCGCGCCGCCATATCCACCGCTGCCCACGGTCGCGATGCCGCCGGTGCCTTTTATCTCGCCGCCATTGTCCGAAGTGATGCCATTGCCAGGATCGGGGTTAGTGATAGGCCCAACCGGCGTGGCAACCGCGATGCCAGTTCCGCCATACTGCGTTCCCTCGCCCCCGATACCCGTAATGGATGCGCCACCCTTCACAAAAAGCGAAACAGGTGTGAGGACGCCCGCACCTCCGGCGCCGTCCGAGCCCGCACCTCCGGTCGCAACAAGCGAGCCACCTGTAACCGACAGTCCAGTGGCCACGCTGCCCGCCGCGGCGTAATCGTAGGCGACTACACCAGGGCCGCCGTTCTTTCCGTCGCCGCCCTGCGCAATGATGTCCCCCGTGAGGTTCGCAACCCCATACGCGTCGATACCCGCACCCCCGTCACCACTGGGATCGCTGCCACCGTAAGCCTTAAGACCAGCGCCCCAAGAGTCGACCGTTAACGTACCAACAAGATAGATGCCACAACCCGCAGTAGTATCCGCAAGGGTCTCATTCGAGCCATAGGTTGTCACGGGAGCGGTGATGGTCAGATCGCCATTGGCAGCGATACCGGGAAACCCATAATGGGGCAACGACGAGGGAGAACTGAGATTCGAGGGAGCCTGATTGTCTACGGCATACGCGGTCACAGGGCCCGCACCGGCGATGGTCAGCGCAGCTGGGGTGCCTCCGCCCGTACCGGGCATGACCGCGATTCCTGAGCTACCCGCGACGGCGTTTGCGTCAGAGCCGGGAACCTGTACGTCTGTGCCCCTGAAGGTAACGGCGCCGTTGGCATTCAGCGTCACAGCGTCCCCGTCACCACCCATTATGGTAAGCCCCGCGTAGTCGCCCGGCACTGCTGTGATGGTAAGCGCGCTACCCGAGCCGGAGACCGTTATGCCCGGTACCGCCCCCGTGCCCGCCGACCCGTCCCACACCTCTACCGCGCCCACGTAGACCCGAACATCGCTCACGGCCGCGTAGGCCCTGCTCGTCATGCCTCCCAAGAGCATAACAAGCATGGCACACACAAGCACCGTCAAAAGAAGGAACCGTTTAAGCGCCCTGCTGCACCTGTCCATGATTGCCCCGTTCCAAATTGTTTCATTGGATATATATTTGGGTTTCATTATAGACCAAACCAGCCCAAAATGCAGCCCCAGGGACGCTGCGGTTGTTGCCGCGCCTATTGCCACGCAGGGTGGGCGCTGGCATTTGATGCTGTTTTGTTACGGGGGGAGGGCCATTTGAACGCTATACTGGAAACCATGGTTAACCGACACAGTGTTGGTTAATGCTCAGACTGTCGTTTTTATTGGAAAGAGTGCCGATGCCGAAAGCAGTTGCCGTCGCTCCCCTTATGGTCACGCCCGCTGCCACAGCTGCTATCACAGCTGCGCCCGCAGTCCTGACGCCCGCGGCGTCCACAGCGCCCACAGCACCTGCGACGTCCGCCGCGCCCGCTGCCGACGAGCCAACTGAGGATCGCCGCTCGCTGCGCACCAAGCGCATGCTGCGAGAGGCGTTTGCCCAGCTCATCGCCGAGCGCGGCCTCGACGGCTTCTCGGTCGGCGAGCTTACCGCCCGCGCCGACATCAACCGCGGCACCTTCTACGCCCATTACCGCGACATGACCGACCTGCTGCGCCGCTTTGAAGACGAGATCATCGCGGACCTGCACGCCCTCAAGCCGCAGATCCAGACGGTCACCCTCCGAGAACTGCTCACCTTCAACCGCAAGGGAATCCCCCCGCGCGTGACCATCGAGCTGTTTGACGTGCTGCGCGAGCACGGCCACCTGCTGCGCGTGCTCCTCAGCCCCAGCGGCGACGCGGCGTTCCAAGCCCGTCTGCGCGACCGCACCTGCACCGACTTCGTCCGCTCGGTACTCCACAGCAGGTACCTCAAAAACCCACAGCCACTCACGGAATACTACATCGCGTATTACGCCTCGGCCACGCTCGGACTCATCCAGCGTTGGCTCGAGCGCGATATGCCAGAAGGTTCGGAGGAGATGGCCCGCATCCTGTTATCCGTCATGATGCTCAGGCCCGGGGACTCCATCGAGCTGAAAGGAAGAAAGCAATGACTCACCATCTCGGTATCGACGTCGGCTCCACAACCGTCAAGCTGGCTGTTTTGGATGCCGACAACAACACGGTCTTCTCCGACTATCAGCGCCACCACGCCGACATCCGCGCTACGATTGCCGAGGTCATCGCCGAGGCCGCGGATCATTTCGGTGATGAGGAGCTTACCGTTGCCATCACGGGCAGCGGCGGGCTGTTGCTTGCACAGTGGCTCAACCTCAGCTTTGTGCAGGAGGTCATCGCCTCCAAAACGGCGGTGGAGGCGCTCATCCCCGCCACCGACGTCGCCATCGAGCTGGGCGGCGAGGACGCGAAGATCATCTACTTCGATCAGGGCATTGAGCAGCGCATGAACGGCACCTGCGCCGGCGGCACGGGCGCATTCATCGACCAGATGGCGGCGCTGCTCAACACCGATGCAGCCGGGCTGGACACGCTTGCCCGCGAGGCGACCATCATCTACCCCATCGCATCGCGCTGCGGCGTGTTCGCCAAGACCGACGTCCAACCGCTGCTCAACGAGGGTGCACGGCGTGAGGACATCGCGGCGTCCATCTTCCAGAGCGTCGTTACGCAAACCATCAGCGGCCTGGCCTGCGGGCGCCCCATCCGCGGCAGCGTCGCCTTCCTCGGCGGGCCGCTCCAATACCTGCCGCAGCTGGAGGAGCGCTTCATCCAGACGCTCAACCTCACCCCTGAGCAGGTCATCAAGCCCTCCGACGCGCATCTATTCGTCGCGCGCGGCGCCGCTATCGCCAGCAAGGACAACGCGCTGCTCACGCTGCCCGAGATAGACGCGCGCCTGGCGGCTCTCGGCGATACGCAGGGCTCGGAGGTCACGCGGCTCGAGGCGCTGTTCGCCGATGAAGGGGAGTACGAGAGGTTTCGCGCGCGCCACGCCCAGGCAACCGTCCCCAAGGCCCCGCTCGCAGACTACCGCGGGGTCGCCTTCCTCGGTATCGACGCGGGTTCAACCACGTTTAAGGCCGCCCTCATCGGCAGTGAGGGCCAGTTGCTCAAGCAGTATTACGCCAACAACAAGGGTGACGTGCTGGGGGCCGCCAAGCACGCACTCGGCGAGATATACGCCGAGCTGCCCTGCGGCGAGGACGGCGAGGCGCTTGTCGACTTTGGCCACGTAACGGTTACGGGCTACGGCGAGGGGCTGCTGCTCGAGGCGCTGCGGGCCGATTCCGGCGAGATAGAGACCATCGCCCACCTGCGCGGCGCGCAGCAACTCTGCCCCGAGGTGGAGTTCATCTTAGACATCGGCGGGCAGGACATGAAGTGCCTGCGCGTAAAAGACGGCGTCATCGACCATATCATGCTCAACGAGGCCTGCTCCTCAGGCTGCGGCTCCTTTATCGAAAGCTTCGCGACCTCGCTCAAGATGGACGTCACCTCCTTTGCCCAGGCCGCGACAAGCGCCAAGCTCCCCGTAGACCTCGGGAGCCGCTGCACGGTATTCATGAACTCCCGCGTTAAACAGGCGCAGAAGGAGGGTGCGACCGTCGGCGACATCTCGGCGGGGCTGTCTTACTCGGTCATCAAGAACGCGCTGTTCAAAGTCATCAAAATACGCGACCCGCGCGACGTGGGCGCCCACGTTGTCGTGCAGGGAGGCACCTTCTTAAACGACGCGGTGCTGCGTGCTTTTGAGAAGTTGCTCGGCCGCGAGGCCATCCGGCCAGACATCGCCGGCACGATGGGCGCCTTTGGAGCCGCCCTGCTCGCCCGCGACCGTTACCTGGCGGCCCTGCGCGAGGAGCAGCAAGACGGGCAGGAGGCAGCATGAGCACACGCTCCGCCCTGCTTTCCCCCAGCGAGTTGGGGGCGCTCAAGCCCACACACACCACAGCGCGCTGCAAGCTCTGCTCCAACGCCTGCCTGCTCACCATCACCACCTTTGGCGCCGACCCAAAAACCGGCAAGAGCCGCCGCTTCATCACCGGCAACCGCTGCGAGCGCGGCGCGGGCATCAAGCCGCAGACAGCCGACCTGCCCAACTTGTTCGCCTACAAAAGCAGTCGCCTGTTCGGCGGCCGGCCGGACGCGCCCTACATCCCGCTTACCCCCGCCGAGGCCACGCGCCCCACCGTCGGTCTGCCGCGCGTCCTCAACATGTACGAGAACTACCCCTTCTGGTTCACCTTCTTCCGCGCGCTCGGCTTTGCCACGGTGCTCTCAGCGGAAACGCGCAAATCCACCTACGAGGCCGGCATCGAGTCCATGCCCTCCGAGAGCGTGTGCTACCCCGCCAAGCTCAGCCACGGCCACATCATGGAGCTGCTTGAGCCTGCGCTGGGCATCGACCTCATCTTCATGCCCTGCATCCGCTACGAGCGCAAGGAGGACGACGGCGCACCCAACCACTTCAACTGCCCCGTGGTCGTAAGCTATCCCGAGGTCATCAAACTCAATGTTGAGGAATTGCAGTCCTCGCGGGTGGCCTTCCTCAATCCCTTTTTGCCCTACGACCACCGCCAGCGCTTCATCGAACGCACGCACGAGGAGTTGGCGGCCTACTTTGCCGCGCACCCCGACGCAAAGGGCACAGCGCCGAGCCTGGCCGAGGTCACTGCCGCAACCGATGCGGCCTGGGCCGAGGACACAGCCTTTAAGGAGGACATCCGCCGCGCGGGTGAAGAAGCCCTGGCCTGGATGGAGGAGACCAGGACCCACGGCATCGTGCTGGCCGGGCGACCCTACCACATCGACCCAGAGATCAACCACGCCATCCCCGAGCTGCTTGCAGGCTTTGGGCTGGCGGTGCTCACCGAGGACAGCGTCTCGCATATCATCAAGCCCGAGCGACCACTGCGCGTCGTTGACCAGTGGATGTACCACTCACGCCTCTACGCCGCCGCCAAGCTCTGCACGCTGCGCGAGGATCTCGACCTCATCCAGCTCAACAGCTTTGGCTGCGGGCTGGACGCCATCACCACCGACCAGGTGCAGGAGATACTCGAGAGCGCGGGGAAGATTTACACCGTGCTCAAGATAGACGAAGTGAACAACCTCGGCGCCGCCCGCATCCGCGTCCGTTCACTCCTGGCCGCCCTGCGCGAGCAGAAGGACGCGCGAGATGGGACAGAGGGGGACGGGGCAACTGTCCCACCTGTCAAAACGTTCTCGGTTGTGGCAGAAAGCGCTGCGGCAGATGGGACAGTTGCCCCGTCCCCCTTTGTCCCATCTCGCGCGTCCTTCTGCTCGCGCAGGGCGGCCAGGAGTGAACGGACGCGGATGCGGGCGGCGCCGAGGTTGTTCACCTCG
>JAITEK010000060.1 GCA_031282085.1 Coriobacteriales bacterium | reverse complement strand
CCCACTGAGGTTGCCGCCCTGAGCGGCACAGCCCTCAACGAGCTGCTTTCCGAACAATGTGGAGGAGCTGCGATACCCGCACGACTCGCCGCACTCGACGGCCTGCCTCAGCGTTTCACGCAGGTCTGCGCCGGCTCAACCGAAGGCATAGAGGGCGCCGTTGCCGCATGGCTGGCGCGGTAGACTTGTCCCAGAATCCAGTCGACCGCGATAGCGGGCGACGCGTAGAGAGCGTGCAGCGCGACACACTGTTCCTTAAAAGCCTTCGCGGTCGGTTGCTATTGAGCCAACCGCGTCGCCGGCAAGCTCTCCTATAACCGAGAGCGTGATGGTCGTCTCGATGTTGTACTCCAACGCCAGGTAGTCCTTGCCGCCGTCGAAGGTCATAATCGTATACACGCCGTCGTCGCCGAACATGATCTCCTCACCGAACCATGCCTCACCGATTGCCTCCTTTACCCGATAGACGCTCGGCGGCAACTCGAGGGAACATCTCCCTCCGGCGTTGACAAAGAAGGTGGCAACGAGCGTCTCCCCCTCATAGAGCTTGTAGTAGCTCGGGTATGAGGCGTTGGCGCCATCGATGACCAGAGCGGAGACGTTTGAGACATAATCCGGGTTGTGGTACAGCACACCGGTGGATGGGTAGGCGGTCGTACACTTTTGTGCGCGGTCGGCGGCGTCCTCAAAGGAGCCGAGGCCGCTGAATGTCTGGTAAGCACCGTAGTAATCCCCCGCTTCATACGCCTTTTCGGCGATGGCATAGGTGCTCTTGTCCCGCCAGGTGCCCGCGTCGGAGAACTTGGCGGAGGCGAGGTCGGCAAAGAGCTCTTGCGCGCGTTCAAAGTCGCCCTCCTCAAACGCGGCCGTGGCCTCCTGGTAGTCGATGTTCTGCTGGCAGATCAGCGCCTGGTCCGCCGCATCCTTAAAGTCGCCCAGGGCCTCAAAGGCCGTTTTGGCTCCCTCGTAGTCCCCGGCATCCATCACTTCTATCGCGGCATCGTACTCAAGACCCTTCTGCGCGGTATCTGCCAGTTCCTGGGCGTCCTTGTAGTCGCCGAGCTTTGTGAGCAGGTCACGCGCCTCCCAATAGTTCTCTTCGGCAAGGTCCGCGACGCCCTGCTCGTAGACAGACGCGCGCCAGAGCGAGAAGCCCACAAAGGCCCCCACGGCAATCAACACCACCAGAACAACGCTTCCCAGGATGATGAGGAGCTTTTTCTTGGACTTCTTGGGTGCTTCGCGCACAGGCTGAACGGGCGGCGTGGGCGGCGTATAGGACACCGCAGTACCCGCAACAGGAGCCGGAACAAGCGTAGGCGCAGGTACAGGCGAGGGAGAAGGCGCAGACAACTCGGGAGTCGCGGCTGGTTCAACGGTCGCTTCTGGTTGAGATTCGGAGGCCTCGGCTGGCTCAATGGTTACTTCTGGTTGGGGTTCGAGAGCCTCGGCTGGCTGGGACTCGGGAACGGGGACTGGTTCGGTAGTCGCTTCCGGTTGGGGCACAGGCGCGCCGCATTCAGGACAGAACTTCCCCGCGTTGGAAATCTTGGCCCCGCATCGTGAACAGAACATTGTCTTGCCTCCTTTGCTTGGTGGCTATGCCACTTATGCGATACAGGCTATCGGTTCCCCACCCAACACGAGCAGTCTTACAGAGTCTCGCCCAACAAGCGCTCTCGCTATCATACCCGAATTCGTATGCCATGCGCTACGCATTGCTCCGCGAGTTGCGCCGCGAGAACGACTGGCTGTTTCGCGATGCTCAGTATATCCAACGGCCATCACCGTCGAGTGGATGCGGGCATAAAGTCAGCATGACGAACAGCCCGTCATTCCGGCTTTACGCCGGAATCCAATCGCGAGCGCCAGCGGGCGACGTATAGAAAGCGTGCGTAGCACACGATACGCTAGGGGATTATTCGGCGGTGAGGATGAGGGGGGCGCCGTCGGTTATGGCGATGGTTCTCTCGAAGTGTGCCGAAGGAGCGCCGTCGGCGGTAAAGACGGTCCAGCGGTCCTCAAAGGGGCCGCGCGTCTTGTGGGTCCCGAGGTTTATCATCGGCTCGATGGCAAGCACCATGCCCTTCTTGAGGCGGATACCTTGCCCTTTGCGGCCGAAGTTGGGGACGTTGGGATCCTCATGCATATTGCGTCCGATGCCGTGCCCCACGTACTCGCGCACCACGCCGAAACCCGCACGCTCGGCACAACTCTGCACGGCGTAGCCGATGTCGCCAAGCCGGTTGCCTGCTCGGGCAGCGTCAATGCCATCCCACATGCACTGTTCCGTGACCTCGAGCAGCCGCCGCGTCTCAGGCGCTATCTCGCCCACCGCAAAGGTCGCAGCGTTGTCCCCCACCCAACCGCCGACGATGGCGCCGGTGTCGATGGAGATGATGTCACCCTCCTTGAGGATGATCTCCCGCGAGGGAATGCCGTGAACGATCTGGTCGTTTATGGATGAGCAGATGGAGCCCTTAAAGCCTCCGTAACCGAGGAAGGCGGGAATGCCGCCCTCCATACGGATGAGGTTTTCCGCGAAGCGATCGAGCTCGAGCGTCGAGACGCCGGGACGTACGAGTTCACCGGTCTTGCGCAGCGCCTTGGCGCTCACACGACCGGCCTCCTTCATGGCTTCTATGTCCGCTGCTGATTTGAGGTGTATCACGTTGCTTCCTTCACGGGCGGTATTTAAGTACGCTTCGGCTTACTTACGAGAATAGCTTACGCTGTTCTCCCCTGTCGCGCAAGCCCGCGGCTTGCACCGCCAGGTGTCGCACCAGAAAAAGGGGACAGGGGGACGGGGCAAGTGTCCCACACGATGACACGTTCTCGATGCAGCAACAGCCTCACCAGGTGGGACACTTGCCCCGTCCCCCTGTCCCACACGATTGAACCGGTGGGCTTTAGGCCAGCGCTTCCTGGATGGTGGAAAAAACCTCATCCACGGGACGGTCGCCATCGACCTCAACGAGGAGGTCGCTGCCACGGTAATACTCGATGAGCGGCGCGGTCGACTGCTCGTAGACCTCAAGGCGGTTGCGCACGGTCTCAGGCTTATCATCGTCACGCTGGTATAACTCGCCTTCGCACGAGGGGCAGGCCGCATCAGACTCGGAGCCGATATAGCCGCACTCCTTGCACAGGCGCCGCGAGGTCAGTCGTTTGACGATAACCTCGGGATCGACCTGCACGGCAACGGCGGCGTCGATGTCGCGCCCCAGCTCGGCAAGCTCACTGGCAAGCGCGACGGCCTGCGTAGAGGTGCGGGGAAAGCCGTCGAGGATGAAGCCGCTCTTGGTGTCCTCCTGCTGCAGGCGCTCCTTCACCAGGCCGATGACGACGGAGTCCGGCACCAGTTCGCCCTTGTCCATAAAGGACTTCGCCTCAAGCCCCAGTGGAGTGCCCGCCTTAACGGCGGCACGGAGGATGTCGCCGGTCGAGATATGCGCAAGGCCGTACTCGGCAACAAGCCTTGCCGCCTGCGTACCCTTACCCGCGCCCGGTGCCCCCAACAAAACGATGTTCATACGATCCTCCTCCACTTGGTCACGAGAACGGCTACGCCGTTTCGCGGTGTTCTGCGAATCCGGCGACTACCGCCGCCGGGTGGATTCTAGGACAAGCCCAGAATGACGAGCAGCACGCGACACGCGGTTTACTTAAAGAAGCCTTCGTAGTGGTGCATCTTCAGCTGGCTCTCCAGCTTACTCATGGTGTCGAGCGCGACGCCGACCATGATGAGGATGGAGGTGCCGCCGAAGGCGCTGATGAGCGAGTCGCCCGTCATCGAGAACAGGATGCTCGGCACTACCGCGATCATGGCGATGTAGATGCCGCCCGGCAGCGTGATGCGGTTGAGCACGTTCTTGATGTACTGCACCGTGTTGACGCCAGGACGGACGCCGGGGATAAACCCACCTTGTTTGCGCAGGTTATCAGCCGTGTCGTCGGGATTGAACACCATAGAGGTGTAGAAGAAGCAGAAGAACACGATGAGCCCGAAGTTGAGCACCCAGTTAACCCAGCTGCCGGAGGCGAGTAGGTTCGAGAGGCTGGTAAGCCAAGGCACATTAAAGAACGCTGCAAGCTGCGCAGGGAAGTACAGCAGCGCACTCGCGAAGATGATGGGGATAACGCCCGCACCGTTGACCTTGAGCGGGATGTAGGTGGAGGTCCCACCCATGACGCGGCGCCCCTGGATGCGCTTGGCATAGTTGATGGGGATGCGGCGCTGCGCCCGCTCGATGAGGACGATGCCGGGGATAACCAGCAGCACAACGATGATGATGAGCACCGTAAACGCGGCGCTTTGCGTGCGCACCGACTCGAAGATAGCCCCGGGGAAACCCGCGACGATGTTTGCGAAGATGATGAGCGACATACCGTTACCGATACCGCGCTGCGTGATGAGCTCGCCCATCCACATGATGAACGCAACGCCCGCAACCAGTGTGAACACAATAACCACACTCGTGAACAGCGACGGCAGGTCGGTGGTGAGAACAACGCCGTACTGCGGACTCTGGAACAGCAGCAGGTAGCCTATCGCGTTGATGAGGCCCAGGCCGAGCGTCACGTAACGGGTGATCTGCGTGATCTTCTTCTGACCGCTCTGGCCCTCCCGCGCCCAACGTTGCAGCGACGGGATGACGCCCTGCATCAACTGCATGATGATGGACGCCGTGATGTAGGGCATGATACCGAGCGAGAACACGGAGAACTGCGCGAGGGCGTTACCGGAGAACAGGTTGAGGAACACCATGGCGGTGTTGTCAGCCGTCGCCTTGAACGCCTCAGTGAGCGCGCCTGCCGGGATGCCAGGCACCGGCACAAAGGAGCCGAGCCGGTACAGGGCTATGATGGCGAGCGTGAAGAGGATCTTCTTGCGGAGATCCGGTACCCTGAACGCATTGATGATCGCACTTA
>JAITEK010000136.1 GCA_031282085.1 Coriobacteriales bacterium | reverse complement strand
GCCGCCATGAAGAAGGCCGCTCCCGGCGCGAAGTTCATGCACTGCCTGCCAGCCTCGCGCGGCATGGAGGTCACCGATGAGGTGCTTGACGCACCGTACTCCATCGCCTTCGATCAGGCGGGCAATCGTCTTACGGCCATGCGCGGCCTCCTTGTGCACTTCACGCCGCCCGTCGTTTTGGACCAGGCCGCGGCAGACGACGCCAAGGCCCGTATCGACCGTCTTATGTGACCGATGTCCTGCGGGGCTTTGCGCCCCGCAGGCTGCCTTATCCGATAATCCGACAGAAAGGGGATAGGCATCATGCACGCGACAGGAAAGAAGAAGTTCAGGCTCTTTGACGCAGTACTTGCCGCAGTCTGTATCATCCTGGTTGTTGAGGCGGCGGCGCCCAGTGCCGCCATCGGCAACAGCCAGTACTTCTGGTGGATACTGCTGCTCGTGGCGTTCTTCCTGCCCTATGGGCTGGTGAGCGCCGAGCTGGGGACTACCTACACCGGGGAGGGCGGCCTGTTCGACTGGGTCAAACGCGCCTTCGGTCGCAAATGGGGCAGCCGTGTGGCCTGGTATTACTGGGTGAACTTCGCCTTGTGGATGGCCTCGCTCGCCGTGCTCGGCACAGGCGTTGTGGAGCAGGCCTTTGGCATCACGATACCGCTGTACGTCGCGCTGCCGGCGCAGCTCGCCTTCATCTGGATCGTGAGCTATCTCTCCAATCACTCGGTGGCGGAAAACGCCATCCTCATCAACATCGCGACGGTCTTCAAGATCATCATCATGGTCGCGCTCGGTGTGCTCGGCATCTATTTTGCTGTTACCCACGGGGTGGCAAACCCCGTTGAGTCGCCCGTCGACCTGCTGCCCGGCATCACCGGCATCTCGTTCATCGCCGTCATCATCTTCAACTTCCTCGGTTTTGAGGTCGTGACCACCTTCGCCGGCGAGATGGAAAACCCCAAGAAGCAGATACCCAAGGCGCTGCTGCTCGGCGGCATCCTCGTGGCCTTCTTCTACATCTTCGCCTCCTTCGGCATCGGCGTGGCCATCCCCGTCGACCAGATCAACCCCGACAGCGGCCTGCTCGACAGCTTCACCATGTTCTTTGAGGGCCTGGGCATCAGCTCGGTGTTCCTCATCATCATCGCGCTGATGTTCATCTACACGCTCGTCATCAACCTGCTGTCCTGGGCGCTCGGCGTGAACTACGTAGCTATGTACGCCGCGGACAACAGCGCGCTACCCAAGGTATTCGGCAAGCGCAAGAAGGGCACCGACGACATCCCCTTCGGCGCGAGCATGGTAAACGGCGTGGTCGCAAGCATATTGGTGCTCATCGCGCCTGTTATCACGGCGGTTACGGGCAACGATGAGATGTTCTGGAGTTTCTTCGCGTTGCAGATAATCACGCTGCTCACCTCCTACATCATCCTGTTCCCGACCTTCCTCAAGCTGCGCCGCATCGACCCGGATGCCGAGCGCCCCTTCAAGGTCGGCGGCGGCCCGGTGCTGCTCAACATCATCACCTGGGTGCCGCTCGTCCTGCTCATCCTCTCGGTGTTCTTCTGCATCGCCTGGCCTGAGGAAGAAGGCTGGGTGGTCGATTGGACCCTGCTGGCAGGGTCGGTGGTCGCCTTTGTGGCCGGCGAGATAATCGCCGTCTTCTCAGGCCGCAACGTAAAAAAGGAAAATGAAAACGAAAGGATCGCATCATGAAACGTCTAACCTCAACCCCTGCCGCTGATGGCTTTCGTATGCCGGGCGAGTTTGAGCCGCATGCTGGCTGCTGGATACTGTGGCCGGAACGCCCCGACAACTGGCGCCTGGGAGCCAAGCCGGCACAGGCTGCCTTTGTTGAGGTGGCCCGCGCGATAAGCCGCTTTGAGCCTGTGACCGTCGGCGTGAGCGCCGCGCAGTACGACAACGCCGTGAACCTGCTGCCCGACGAGGTGCGCGTGGTGGAGCTCTCCAACAACGACTCCTGGGTGCGCGACTGCGGCCCCACCTTTGTGAAGAACGACGAGACGGGCGAGGTCCGTGGCGTCGACTGGGTGTTCAACGCCTGGGGCGGTCTGTACGACGGGCTGTACTTCCCCTGGGACCGCGACGACGAGGTCGCACGCAAGATATGCGAGATCGAGCGCAAGGGTAGCTACCGCGTTGAGGACTTCGTGCTTGAGGGCGGCTCCATCCACACTGATGGCGAGGGCACGCTCTACACCACCGAGGAGTGTCTGTTGTCCCCCGGGCGTAACCCCGAGCTTACCCGCGAGCAGATAGAGGAGAAGCTGCACGACTACCTGGGCATCGAGAAGGTCATCTGGCTCAAGAGCGGCATCTACCTCGATGAGACCAACGGCCATGTGGATAACATCTGCTGCGTGGTAAAGCCCGGAACGGTGCTGCTCGCCTGGACCGACGACGAGAGCGACCCGCAGTACGCCATCAGCAAGGAGAACTACGACATCCTCGTCGGCTCGCTCGATGCACGCGGGCGCGCCATCCAGGTGATAAAGCTCCCTGTGCCTTCACCCATCCTCATAAGCACCGAGGAGAGCCAGGGCGTTGACGCCGTGGACGGCACGCTGCCGCGCCTGGAGGGCGATCGGCTGGCGGCGTCTTACGTCAACTTCTACATCGCCAACGA
>JAITEK010000124.1 GCA_031282085.1 Coriobacteriales bacterium | reverse complement strand
ATGACAAAGGGGGTGTCACTCATGCTTGCCCTATGGCGCCGTTACCGCTACCATTAACACCTGCTCTTAGCGCGCCCCTTACGGCGCCGACAGGGCGCAACGGGTTGTGGCGCAGTTTGGTAGCGCACTTGACTGGGGGTCAAGGGGTCGCAGGTTCAAATCCTGTCAACCCGACCATTCGAATCAAAGTGCAGGGCTTGGGCTTTAGCTCAGGCCCTGCACTTTGCTACGAGTTGCCGCTTTGAGAGGATTTGAAGCCCCTCTCCCCTACCTCTCATAAATCTGGTCTGACTTCAGCAGGCCCTTCATCGCGCCGAGGATGGCGTGGGGGTTGTTCGGCGGACTCTTCATCGGGCGCATCTCGTACCGCTCTACGGCCCCCGACAAAAGATCGACCGCAAAGACCTCCTCCGAGATACTCAGGGCATCTTCGGGACATATATCCGCACAGCACCCACACTTCACGCAGTCCCTTGGCCGGTACGCAACGCCAGAGGTCCTATCCCTGTTAACATATTTGGAGATCGCGCCAGTTGGGCAAAAGGTCGCACACATCCGGCAACCGTTGCAAAGTCCGGTGTCGATTATCACATGCCCCCACAGGCGCGTCTCGATCAAGACATCCTGGGGCTCTCCCAGCTCCGACAGGCAATCCAACAGACGCTCTCTCCTGTCGGGGATAAAATGTGGAAGCGTGCCGTCGGACATAACCCTCACGCGCGCGGGCTCATCTGCCTCGGCCTCTTCCGGTTGCTCCTGCGCGGCATACCCCATAGCCCGGCCAGCGAGCCCCTTCATGGCAAAGAAGAACGCGCGTCTGCCTTCGTCGTAGCCCGTTTCCTCCGTCAGCAGTACCGAGGAAGGCAGTTCGTTGACGATATGCACTTCGGCGTCATTGTTCCAGGCGCGAAGCAGCGTAGTGGCGCTCTCGCACACAGACCGGGCAGTCTGTAGCCCCTTCTCATAGCCGCAACCCTCGCAGTCGCCACTGACCAACTCAATACGCCTCACTCCGGCAGCAGCAAGCGCGATAAGGGCGCTTTCCTCAACGCGTCCCAAGCAGGCTATCCCAACGACCTTGGCTCGGTCGTAACTACCCTCGGCCTCCTTCAAAACGTCAACGCAGGCAATCGTGCACGAGCCTCCTGCGGCTTTCGCGGCCGTGAACAGCTCACCCCTAAGCTCGGCGTCATCGGGTTTGTGGGCCTCCAAGGCGCAGGTTGGGCACACGGTCGCACAGGTGCCGCAGCCTATGCACTTCTCCGGAGAGATCGTCAGCTCATTGTCGGCATAGGATATGCAGCCAGACGTGCACGCTTCCGCACATCTTCGGCACGAAGCATTCCTGTTGCGGACAACTATGCAGCGGTTCTGGTGAACAGTGATGTAGTTGTTCTCCAGCCGTTCAAGTAACCCAAAGACGCTGTTGAGTACCGCCATGCCTCACCCTTTCCTATCAGAATCCCGCTTAACGGAAACCTCCGTTTTATCTATACTCCGGCATCGTTGTTCTGGAGGGGTGGGGCGCCCTCCAGGCGCTTGTCCTTCTTGGGGAGAATGGGTATCGATAGGGCATTGCCCGGGCAGACGTCCACACAGGCGCGGCACCGCGTGCACTCGTTCATCTCGCGGGCTCCCCGTTCGGGATGCCGCGGATCGATCAGTTCTTCGCATGCCTGCGCGCACAGGCCGCACTTCGTCCCCTGTGAGTTCTCTATGCACTTCGCCGTATCGACCTGCGGCTTAAAGGTCCTGTTGACCTTGGAGATGAGGGACATGAACGCGGAGAGCGGGCAAAGCCTGCTACACCACTTCCTGAAGACAACGACCTCCACTATCAGCAGGATCGGGACAACCAACAGGGCGATGGTAACGTCGCCGCCGGAGAACAGCCTGATAACCAGCAGCGTTGTCGCAAACGTCAAGCCGATGGGGCACACCAGGCAAAACACGGGAAAGCCAAAGATCGCCGCGGAGAGCAAGGTCCCACCCAATATGAAATGCCGGGAATCGAGCTTCTCCCTCTTGCTCGCACAGGCGTCACAGCCGGAGGCGCAACCCTTGAGAGAGGCTTTCTCCTTATCCGAGAGCTCCTCCCCTGCCTTTACGACGGTGGCCGGCGCCGCGATGACTTCAGCCTCGACTACCTCACCACCACTCGATGATTCCGCGATGGCAATCTGCTGGCCTTCTCTCCCCTTGTTCTTGGGCTCGCCGAAGATGCCGCGGATCTTCTGCACAAGCGGAACGGGGCATATCCAGGCGCAGAACGCGGGCCCCAACACTACGATAAGTACCACGGCGATACCCAGGGAGATAAGGGCTTGCGGTATGAGGAGCTTTGCCGCAAGCATGGTGCCCAAGGCGCCCAGGGGGCAGAGCAGCACGATGTCTCCCCAGCCAAGAGCCGAGAGGGTGCCGGTCCCCGAGTTGAGGACAAAGCCCACCGAGACGATAACCAGGACAAGCAGGGGGATAATCAACCGTAGCCGTGCCGCGTTATTCTTAAGCATGCGGGGATTCACCTCCTTGTACCGCGTCGAGTGGACGGATGACGATGGCACGCTCCGTCGCGCCCAATGCGATGGAACCGTTCTTGAGCGACACGCAAACGCTCTCGCAGGCCCCGCAACCGTTGCACTTGTCATCGATCACGTAGGGACGACCCGTGCTGTCCAAGCCCATAGCCTCATAGGGACACGCGTCGTAGCAGTATCTACAGCCGATAAGCCGGTACGCCAGGCACCAGTCCGTGTTCAGCACCGCCTTGCCAAGGATGGTGTTCTCGGGCGTGGCCCCCGCCGGGAGTTCCAGGGCAAGCGTGGGGCAGGCTTTTACGCAAAGCGGCTCGCCCCCCTTGCTTTCCTGGCACCAGTCACAGTAATCGTTTGAGAAGTCGAACGTGGGCGTCCGCATGGCGAGGATTCCGTCTTCGATATGCGCCGGCGCGATCACGCCGCGAGGACAGATCTCATAGCACCGCTCGCAGCGGAAACACGCCGCGATAACGCGGTCCTCGTCCTGCCCTCCCGGAGGACGTACGAGGGACCCGTGGGGGACAAACCGCAACCCTCCCAGGCCGCCCAATACCGCTATACCACCTACCCCCAGTACAAAAGACCTTCGCGACACGGGGCCTGGCCCCTTACTCAACTCGTCTTTTGCCTGTGGGTCCTCTCCAAGCTCCTGGACGTCTCTCGACTCATCCAGTTGGTTCTCTGTCTGTGAGTCTTCCATCCTTCATGCCTTCTTTCGTTGGTCACTCCAGCAAACCTTCAACGCACATGAACTCCAAAAAGATACTCGGCTCGGTTTTGGCGACTCGTCTGCCGTTCTCGAAAAGTACGCGGCTGACAACCAGCTTGAGGCGTTCGGCATCCTCCAGATCGAGCTTCTCGCAGTAACTCACCGCCAAGGTATCGCTTGCCTTGGCAACCACGCTCGCGATACGGGCCAGGTCCTTTGCGTAGCGTCTCTCCCTTTGCTCAACCGTCAGGACGGTACCCTCAAAATAGTCGCGCTTTGGGAAGAAGCCGTTCATGAAGCCGGCCAGAATCAGATACCGCGGGTTCACGCCGACCATATTCTGGTACGCGACGACCTTAACCGCGTCTTTGCGGTGATACACGGGGAACTCCACGCGCGCCCTGAGACGGCGCACCATGGACGCGGCGCTGTTGTCCCCCGCCTCATCCGCACCACCTGCCACCAGGGTTTCCAGCTCGCCAGGCACCTGTGCGTCTGGCCCGATAAGCTCCCGCGCGATAGCCTCTAAAAGGGCTTGGCCACCCAGACCGCTCAGTCGGGCGATAAGCGCGTGCGCCTCATCCCGCGCCTTCATGATGCGTCGCACGCCAGCAATAGCATCGAGGCCATCCGAAGCGCCCGGCGCCAAGTCGCTGGTCTCCAAAACAAGCTCGAGGGTCTTCCCCTGAGCTTGCCCAAGATTGCGCAGCGAACGCATTCCGTTGCTGTTCACCAGGTAATCACCGAACCCACACCAGCAGCGCCAGGCAACGGCGTCGGTGGGATCGGCAATGAGGTTCAGTATCGTCAGGAAGCGGGCGTTGAGGCTTTTCCCGTTGTCGCGGATGTCGCCCTTCAGGAAGCGCACGGTCAGAAGCACCTCGGCGCAGATACCACGCGCCTCCAGTTGCTGCGCCAAAGCCCACATCCAGGCAGGATGAGGAGCCGCGACGGTAATGTCCTCTGCGGACAAGCCATCTTCCAGCGCGCGCCCGACCGCCTCTGCGACCCCCGCCATCTCATCATGCGGAGTCTCACCTTCTATGCATTGGAGGAAGGTCGTCCCTTCGCTCTCGGGGAGCTCCGCTTCCCCGATTTCGGTACCGTTCTCCCAGCGCAGGGCCCGGCTGGCCCGTGCGGCAGGATAGCAGGAGTAGCTCGTGGCGAGACGCGTAAAGACCGCCTGGGGGTTGGCTTGGGCGAATTCGTCGGCGCCATCCGGATACGGATAGGACTCATAGACCTCTATCGCAACATCTTGGTCGGAGGACAGATACAGTCCCTCCTTCGCCAACAGGCAGGAGGCCACCTGAGACGCGCGCGACAGAAGATGGAAGTCATCCACAAAGACGTAGCTCCTTCTCGCACTCTGCCCTGCCTGCCCGCCACTCCTCAGATACTTCACCGCGAGGTTCGCAAGCTCAGGCTCAAGAAGGGCACCCGTAAAGCCCAGGCAGCTTCTTACCAGGCCGAACAGCCCACGCTCCTCGTTGGTGATGAGCCACCCTTCATCCTCGTCCGCCAACTCGCTCAGACCTTTGTAGAAGAATTTGAGTATCTCGCGCAGGCGGCGGGGGCGGACTCCACTCGTCTTCAGGTCCTCCAGGAAGAAATCATACTCAAACGGCAGGAGCAGGCGCGCTTTCCTGCCGGTTACCGTACGGGCCTCCTGCGTGCCGAGAAGCTCGAGGAAGAACGCACGAGGTGTGGTTATCTCCACCTCCTGCGCACCGGGGTGAGGCGTCTGGGCCCGAAGGCGGGTAGCGAGGCTTTGCGCGGCGTCGGGGGTGGCGCAGAACACCCGTATCTCGGAGGCATCGATCCCTCCCCGCAGCAGACCCTCTATCTCCGTGAGTAGCTTCTGGGTCTTTCCGCTGTAGGGCGCGCCCAAGACCAGCTGCGCGTGCAAAACCGTAGGAAAACTCACTCGTTCAGCCATCGGGACACCTTAGGTCTCAGCGTGGGTCATTCGGCTTCGTCAGAGAGCAGATCCTTCAGGAAGTGATAATCCGCTCGTAGGAAACCCTCGGTAAGATAGGCCAGGCCAAGGTACATCTTGGTCTGGGCAAAGCCCTTCATATCCGCGGTCAGCATGGGAACCCAGGCAACCAGATGGTCTTTCAGAAAACCGAACTGCGCCGCGAGCGCCTCGTGCGCCTTTGCGGAATCATCATCCAAAAACGCCTGTATGGCCTTGTCGCACATGACGCGCTCGAACTCCAGCTCAAGCGCGAGATGATCCTCCCCTTCCTTCCAGGCGGGGGTCTTCTCTATCCCATACGCACGGTATATGGCCAAAACCTCATCTCGCGCAGCCTGCATCATCAGGCGCTTCTCGGATGTATAGACCGACTCGTAGGGGTACGCCGCCGAGAAGCCATCCACTCCATGGCCCAGGAAGCATCGTGCGAAATCGATCTTCAGCTCATTCAGAGAGCCGCTCCAGAGGTTCGACAGGTAGGTCGCGATGTAGAGGTAGCCCGTATAGATGTCGTCATCGACGGCCTGTGCGGGGTACAGCATCGCGTGCATCTCATCAAGCAGTTCCTGGTCTATCTCCTGTCGATAGAGGCGGGACAGCAGCGTATAGGTAGCGCAACGCTGCCTGAGCACGTCCAACAATTCCGAGACAGTAACCTCCCCGTCGTCAGGTTGCGGCTCTACCCCACTGATCAGTTCATCTGTCACAGCTACTCCCCTCCTCTCAGCCCTTGTCGCTCGTCTTCGGACGCGGCCTCGTCAGGCGCGGCTTCTTCGGGCGCGGCCTCACCGGGTTCGGAGAACAGTAGCTCAAGGCCCCTTTTCCCCGATGCGGTCGTATGCCATTTCTTGGTCCACACAAGCGCGTTGCCATCTTCGAGCTTCTTCACGAAGTATGAGAAGTACCTGCGCGGCTTTTGCACAAGCGGGTCGTCGTCGATGAGCGCCGCCAGCTCCTCAACGCCTCTCCCCGCCTCGTTGTCGCAAAACTCCAGCAGGTTCTTATAGATTGCCTGGTACTGTGGCTCTTCCGCGATAAGCTCCGCCAGGCGGCCAAAGGGGTCATCGGCCTCAAGGTAGGCCCTCCCCTCAGCGGTGATAAGCCAAAACACCTGCTTGCCATCGGTGGGCTTAAAGAACGGGAGGCCATCGACCTCAACCACGTCCGGCAATTGCTCCGTCTCCTCATCGAACTGAGAGCCGTCCTCGCTCACCTTCTGGATGGCTCCCGCCTCCTCGAGAAGCAGCGAGAGATTGTAGCCGGAATATACCGAGGCGTTGTACTCCTGTAGCTTCTCGACCTTTTGTTGTAGGGCGTCTGAGCGTTGAGGTGCATCCAGGAATTCCAAGATGTCCAACAGCACGCGACGCCGGGTTGCCATGGCGGCAAACAGGTCCTCGATGCGCTGTGCCGCGCTACGGTCATCGGGCGCTGAGACGTAAAACGCCGTTGCCTGGTAGTCCGTATGCGGCCCTTGTTGGCCGTCCGACTCATCAAGATCGGCGCCGTCAGCTTCGGGGTCCGCAAGAGGATCGTAATCGGAATCAACCATGTCGAGGAACAAATCAGGCGCTTTCTGGGGGTTCTGCTCCACAGTTAGCTCTCCTTCTCTAGAGGCGCACCGCTCTGTCCGCCCGTGCGCCTGGTATCGCTTCGGGTACTTCCAAAAGCCGCCCGAAGTCGCCGTTGGGGACGTCCTGGCCCGCAAAGGAAAGCGGGCCAGGACGATTCTCCCACAATCAGTAGAACATGAACACGCTCAGTCCCAGATTATAGAAGACCACACGCATGACGATAGCGCCGATGAGCGCAGTTATGATGATGACGATGCCCCAGAGCTTCCACGAGTTGGCGTCGCCTTTTCTGCGCGCGACAAAAGCGGCAGCAGCCGGGAGCGCGGCTCCCACCACTACCGCACCGAGCCACAGAAGCAGCGCCTGCCCACCTATGACCGCGTTGATGTCGGTTATGGCCTTGGTGGGATGGACCGGGTCGAAGTACAGACCCACTTCGGTAAACGAGGAGCCAACCATCTGGGTGAAAACCGCATAGATAAGCGCGAACACCAGGCCAGCCAAAGCGCCCACAAAAACCCACAGGCCGATCTGCTTGAAGTCTGTTTCCCCTTTAAGCGCCGCGATAACAGCCAGAGTAGCGGGGCCCAGCACCAACGAGTTGCCCAGTACATAGGCCACCCAGATGAAGCTATCCCACGCAGGGCGCGCGCTCATCATGTACGAGTGCGCCATAACGATGACGAGTACCGCCGACAGGGCAACCGCCAGCCACGCCAGCCACTTAGGTACACTCGCCCCATCTTCCGAACGCTTCATGAAGATAAGGTAAACGATGGCTACCACGGCAAATACCACGATGGCGATAAGCTCTTGCGTGATGCCGCTGGTCAAGTGCCCGAATCCGTTGAAGATACGCTCCCAATGCTGGAGGTGCAAGAACACCGCCACCCCACCGATCACAAGAAGCAGCGCCGCCGCTATCCAGGAGATGAGTTGGGCTTTCTTCGCCTGTCCGAATGCCGCCGCGAATGCCTGGGCTCCAAAAAGACCTGCCGACCAGGCTATGAAGGTAGTGAAAAGTATGAGTTCCCACTGTAGTTCCATAATCTACTCCTCTCCATACCATTGACGGTCACGCAGGATGTAGGAGAAGGATGGTTTGTTGCCGACATCGGGGAGATGATGGACCTCGTCTTCGGAGAAGGGATGGATGTAATCGCCAAGCCGCACGCGCGTCTTGGCCATGGCCTCATAGGACTTATCGTCGCCAAAAGCGGCAGGCTCTCCGGGCCCCTCCAGGTTCTCGATGCCTTTTTCCAAGTCGCCGAAGAAACGCGCACGGGCTCCGCACTGTTCAACGCACTGGGGCAACTCGCCCTGTGCGATCTTCTGCTCACACAGGGTGCACTTCTCGATAACACCCTCATCCTTGTTCAGATAACGGACATTGTACGGGCACGCCATCACGCAGAACTGGCAACCGATGCACTTCGATTTGTCTATCTGAACCGTTCCGTCTTCCATCTTCTGCGATGCTCCCGTGGGACAGACCTTTACGCACTCGGGATCGACACAGTGCTGGCAGCCCACCGGCAAGAAATACATCTCCACATCAGGGCACTGAGCACCGGGGCTTTTGGGGTTAGGCCCGATGCGGAGCACTTTGTTCCAGAAGGAGCCTACCGGGACGCTGTTAGCGGATTTACAGGCCACGCTGCAACTGAGGCAACCAACGCAGCGGTTTAAGTCGGTAACTATAACGTTTTGCATCAGTAATCACTCCCGTTCAACGAATAGTCGGGCAGCCATTCCCTCAAACGCGGATCCGTGGCGTCGTGGATGATCTCGGTCCCGTCGGTATCGCAGGGAACCGGATTACCAAAGGGGCTGTTCTCTGGCGTGGCCTTGTAGATCTTCACCGCAAAACCGCGCATGCACGGTGACGCCATGATGGGGTCTACGTTGTCGGGATTAATCAGGCGGTTGCAGTTACAGAGTTCCTCGCCGTGGTTCGGAGCGGAAAGCTCCGGGAACCACCAGGCATGCTCCAGGTTCACCACGCCCTCGTTGATGCCATAGTACAGGTCCACGACCTGACGGACCTTGCCCCACTTGGTCTCGATCCAGGCCCAATCGCCCTGCTCGAGCCCCAGTTTTGCGGCGTCGGCGGGATTGATCTCCATACGCGGAGTCGGCCACTGTTCGCGGCACCAGGGCAGTTGACGATGCTCGGAGTGGAAGTAGACCGGGATACGACGACCAGTCGTAGCCAGCAGCGGGTACTCCTCAAAGAGCTCAGGATCCCTGACGGGGCTCTCCAGCGGCTCACGATACTCGGGAATCAACCAGGTGTCGATCCATTCCCGATCCGTTAAACCTTCGCCGCCATTGGCAAGACCGTTCGGCGTGTATCCCGAGGCTCCCTTGTGGGCGATGCCGCCCAGGCCATAACGCTCAAGGACCGTGGGCCAGAACTCATATTTGCCAGTTGGAGTAACAAATCCGAAGCGCCGGGTCTCATCGGTACCGGGCACCTTCAGCCCGGTGATACCCTCCGCCCGACCGACGCGCGGCATAATGGTCGCGTAACCGGTCTCCCAGCGGCGATAGGTACCCATCACCTTGGGATAGACCTTCTTGGCATTGCGCCAACCATTGACTTGGAAGTCCTTCTCGAAGTCCGCGTACGAGTCGAACGGCAGACGCTCGCCAAAGGGTTCGGAGGCCCGCTGGGCCATTTGGAACATCTGCTCGCAGGCGTCTTCGGTGGTGGGCTCCTCCGGGCCGACAGGGACTCCGATGTCTCTGAGGCTCCAGGGGAAGCCATAGGCCCGGGCCAGCGCCTTCATGAACATCGGGTCGTCCTTACAGTCGCCCGGCGCATCGACGCAGGGCACGTTCATCCCCAAGCCACAGTGCGGACCTTGGCTGATGCGCGGCCAGCGCATCTCGATCCAGTGGTACACGGGGACGAGGACGTCGGCGCAGTCCGCCGTGGGGTGATGCCAGAGGTTGGCCTCCAGCCAGAAGTCCAACTTATTCATGGCCTCCCAGGCCGGGCCGGACTGACCCTGATTCATGAACGAACCGGAGTCATTCGCGCCCGCCACGATCGGATAGGGCTCGCTCGTGAGTACGGCCTCCCATATCTTGTTCGGGTTCGACCACTGGCCATACCACTTGGATAACGGCCAGTCATCGCCGCCGACAATCGCCGCGTTGCGCTCAAAGCTGTTAGGCGGAGCGGCGGGGTCGACGAGCTCAAGGACGTCGGCATTCGGATCCTTGAAGCCCGAGTCCCATCCGCCTCCGATAAACGCGTAGGGCAGCCAGCACTCATCGTTGAAGTAGGCATGGGTCGGCCCTCTGTTGCCACCGGGGATGTCCATATTGCCGGTCATATGCACCAGCATCATGATGACGCGGAGGGTCTGATAGTTGTTGCCGTTCTGGTCCATCGCCAGGCTGACGTGGATACCGCCGTTGCCGTGGTCGGCGCCTTCCGGACGGGTTGCCCAAGCCAGGCATGCCCCTTTGATCTTGTCGGCGTCAACACCGGTAACGCTCTCGGCCCATTCCGGCGTCTTGTCGGCAAGCATCTCAACATAATAGGCCCAAACGGTCTTGGCCTTTACGGTGCGGCCGTCTTTAAGAGTCACGTCGCCCTCCCAGACAAGGTCGGGGTCGATACTCGCAAACGAGGTGGGAGTGGGCAGCCAGCCTTCCCACGGCGTGCCTTCCTTGGCAACGCGGCCGTTCTTGTAGGCGTCTTCCATCGTGATGAATTCGCCATCCCACTGCCCGACGTGTACGTCGTAAAACGACAGGGCCTCATTGCCGCTCTTACCCGCCGCAGCCTTGGTGGCGTCGTGGACGAAGAATTTCTGATAAGAGCCACCCTCGACTATGTCGCTTTCCTTCAGCAGGCGTGTCTTCATATCGTGGGCGCCGGAATTATCGGTCATCCAGCCACCGGACGGCTCCATGTCCTCAACCACCAAAAACGGCGCATTGGTCCAGCGTTTCATATGGAGGTCGTCCATCAGGTCGTTGTCGTAGATGAGCTTGGCCCAGGACAGCGCGATGGCCATGTCGGTTCCCGGACGGAGGTCCAGCCAGTAATCTGCTTCCTTGCCGATGCCGGTCATGCGGGGGTCGACGATAATGAAGGTATCTGCCTTGCCGATAGCCGCGTTCACCACGTTGCGGCAGGAGTCATCGTAGTTTGAATATTCGATGTTGCCGCCCCATTCCACATAGACGCGAGGCTCCTCGGCGGAAGTCATCCAGTTCGAGGCATAGGTGTCGTTGGTCGCCGTGGTGAGGAAGCGGGGACCCTTACAGACGCAGGACGCAACGTGATGGTTCACGGCGCCCGTGATGATCGCCAGGGTAGCGTAGCCGCCCATCGCCCACATGCGGCTGGTTCCGTTCATCGTGAAGATGCCCGTGCCACCGTACTTCTCACTGACCTCGTGGAATTTATCGGCGCTTATCTGCATGGCCTCATCCCAGGAGATACGCTCCCAACCAGGGTCCTCGCCCTTGGGACGCGTGCGTTTCATCGGGTAACGAAGCCGATCGGGGTGGTAGCACGCCTGAATGGACGCTTGCGACTTGGTGCAGCAATGGCCCAGGCTGGTAAAGCTCGATTGGTCGCCCTCGACGCGGATGGCCTTTCCGTCCTGCACGGTCACCCACACGCCGCATTCCATCTTCCCGCATCCGCGGCAGATAGTGCGCACGCGCTTCACTTCGCCTCCCGTGGTTGCGGGGCTGTCGCCGGTGTCCGCCAGGGCGGTAAGCGCACCGCCTGTCGAAAGCGCCGCAAGGCCTGCCGTGGCTGCGGCTACCTTTACGAAGTTACGACGAGATAAGTTCAATTTCTCCACCACTTCTCCATCTCCTTTCCTCCTTGGGGTTCTGACGCTACAGGCACTCATACCCACCTCTTTAACCGCGCAGCAGCAAGGGCCTCCTTTCCCGTTCTATCAATACCGTGTGTAGCCCATCCCGTTCCTATGCGCCCAGTGTAGCAAGCAGGGAAAACGCTGAGGACAAGCGTTTCCTATGAAGTTTTTAAGGGAGGGCAAGGGCCTGTCATACAAACTTTATGATTCCTGTGAGCGGCCGATTAATCCAGCTTATCCTGCCCGGATCGGTTGAGGCGCAGGAGTACCATCCTACTCACGAGGCGTTTGCGATGATACAATAGGCCCATAGGAAGTCTTGCTCCCAAGAACAGTCCTATTATGCGCATGGAGGATGTGCTATGGATGAGAAGAAGAACGGGGGGACCTCAGGGTCTGTTGCTGCCACGCGGTTTAAGACCTTCAGACAAGAAGTATTCTCGGCCAGAATGGTTGGTTTCGCTTTCAGCCGTTGCTGGGTATATATAGTGTTCTTCAACATCGTCCTCCTCGTCAGCCAGACCGACGCCCACAAAACGCTCGACTACCTCTACATCGTGTCTTTGATTACCCTCGTCATCGTCCTTGTCATAAGCGGCTTCATGAACGAGAGGTGCCTGCCGTTGATGAACAGCAGATACGGCATCTGGTCGGGCGCGGCGTTCTCCGTTATCGGAACGACTTCGTTTCCCTTTGCCGGCGTGAGTACCCCCGAGCAACTCGTTTTCCTTGCCCTGTCGGCAGTGGCCACCGGCGTCGGCTCGGGCCTTCTCATCCTGTTCTGGGGAAGGATGTACAGCCGAATCGGCGGGCCTTCTGCCGCTGCCGAGAGCTCCGTCGCGTTCATATTGGCGACCCTCCCGGTGCCGCTTTTCCTTATGGCGCCCTTTGCCCTCCAGATAGCGGTTGTCACCTTACTGCCCATCGCCTCGACCCTCGTATTGGTCCTGGAGCTGAAGAAGGCTGACGAGCCCGAGCGCCAAAAGGCCGAAGAAGACGCGAACCACCCCTGGCAACTTGAAATCATCGGCCTTGACTGGAAGCGCCTGACCCTCAAGATAGTCTTCAGCTCAATCGTTTTTGGGTGTGTCATCAGCATGATGAGGGCCGTGTGCACCAACCAGGGGCTCATCGAATTCGGCATCGGGTTCAACATGATTCTCCCCCTGTCCGCGCTCTGCGCCGGTGGCGTTACCCTCTGCGTCCTGTTCTTCAGCAAGCGTCTCGATCTGGCGTTTACCTACCGGCCGGTGCTGATCTTCATGTCACTGGGATGCTGTCTGCTCCTTCTGTTCTACAGCAGCGGTGTTGTCGCGTACTTTTTGGCCATGACCGGGTATCTCTGCTTTGAGATCATGAACTGGGTTATCCTTTCCGACGCCTCATTCAGGTTTGACATCCCGGCGTTTCGCATGTTCGGATTTGGACGAGCCTCGGTCTCGGGAGGGGTCCTGATCGGCGCCGTTTTGGGGAATCTCCTAAACGCCACGGTTGAGTATTCGTTTGAGTTCATGGCCAGTCTTTTGCTCATGATGGTGTTCATTATGATAGTGACTTACACCTTCACCCTCACCGAACGCGACGTCGCGAAGGTCACCCGGCAAAGGCCCCGCTACCCCGTCATGCAAGCGGACTCTGTGGACAGGTCGCTTTCGCTGGACGAGAGCGTTACCATCCTCGCCCGGGAACACGACATATCGGGCCGAGGGCTGGAGGTCCTCCACCTGCTGGTGAAAGGACGGACGGGGGTTCGCATCGAGCAGGAGCTCTATATGTCTCGCGGAACCGTTAACACGCATATGCGGAGGCTCTATCAGATGCTCGGCATACACACGCGCCAGGACCTGCTCGACATGCTCGATGTGATTCGGAACGACCCTCCGACTTGACGTCTTGGAAGCTCTTTTACCGCGCAGCGCCGTACGTATTGCGAAAACGCCAGCTTAACGGTAGTATATCTTCTTGCCCTTTGACGCAACCGCACAGTCACATCAAAACGTCGGGTTGTGGCGCAGTTTGGTAGCGCACTTGACTGGGGGTCAAGGGGTCGCAGGTTCAAATCCTGTCAACCCGACCAGCACACACAAAAGGTCCTGCTTTGCGGGGCCTTTCGCATGCTGAGCGGGCGTGTGTCTCGGTGCGTGCTCTCGGCAGGGAGATGGCTGCTGTCGCAGTCAGCAATTTGACTTCAACGGGGCGCCTTTCTATAATGAGTCTCCGAGTTTCGACGTGAAGCATTGTAATGGTGGTTGGAGAGACTGAGCTTGTTGAGTTGTCACGCATATCGCATGACCAAAACCGGGCAGATGACGTTGGGCATGATGATGCCCGAGCGTATGTCCAGTCTTTGACGCGTCCTTTTCGTCCTGTGGCATACGCCTGAATCCCTGAATGAATCCCTGAATTCCTTATCACAATCTAAGACTGCATACGTGGCGAGCGCCTTGTTGCCGTGCCGCTTGAGCCCTCAAAGACCTTGGAGTGCCATGACTGAAATCGATTCTTGTAATCAGAACCTTTGCGACTTTTCGCCGATAGAGCCCCTGTCGCGCAAGGAGTCGAGTTACCCGGATGCCATCGGCGCCTGGATAGCCGAGATGGACTACCCGGTCGCACCCGCGATACTTGACGTTGTCCGACGCAATGTGGACGCCTCGTTGCTCTCCTACGTGGATGCGCCGATAAGGAAACGCGCGCTTGAGGCCACCGCCGCGTGGCTGGAGCACCGCTTCGGTTACGCGCCGCCCAAGGGCTCGCTGTTCCTGGTCGCTGACATCATCGCCGGCTATGAGTCGGTATTGCGGGTGCTGGCGCGTGAGGATGCGCCGGTCATCGTACCCACCCCGGCCTACCATCTACTGCTGCACACGCCGCAGTACTTTGGGCGTAAGCTCATCGAGTTGCCTTGCGCTGTCTCGGCGACAGGCCGCTACCTCATCGACTACGAGGGTCTTGACGCGGTACTGGAGCCAGGCGCCGTCTTTGCCCTTACGAACCCCTATAACCCCGTGGGCCAGGTCTTTACGCGCTCAGAGCTGGGGCGACTGGCAGAGATAATCGACGCACACAACGCTCTGGTCTTTGCCGACGAGGTGCACAGCCCGCTGATCCTCGACCCTCGAGTCCGCCACATACCCTACGCCTCTGTCAGCCAAGCCGCCGCCGAGCACAGCGTCACGGCAATTTCGGCCTCCAAGTCCTTCAACATCACGGGTCTGAAATGCGCTCAACTTATCATCCCCGGTGAGCGCCTGCGAAAAGCGTGGAAACCCTACGCCTTCTTCTACGGCGACGGCGTCTCGCGCCTGGGGCTTTATGCCGCTGCTACGGCCTATGCCGACCCTCACTGTACCCGGTGGCTCGATGAGACGCTGGGAAGGATTCGCGGCAATCTGGCGTTTGCCAGGGAGTATTTTGCTGAGCATAATCCCCACGTGGTGCTCAGTCAACATCAGGCCACCTACCTGCTCTGGATGGACCTGCGCTGGTGGGATCTGGGTGCGCGTCCAGCCGACTACCTCCTTAAACATGCCCGGGTGGCCTTAAACGATGGTGAGGACTTCGGTTCGCCCGGCTTCGTACGCCTGAATATGGCGTTGGAACCGGGGCGTTTTGAGGAGGCGGTTCGACGAATCAGCGCGGCTTTGGATACGGCCGAACGCAGAGAGGAATCCACGGTCAACGGGCACGGAGGTGAGACGGATGAGTGAACGCGACGGCTTTTTGGACCCCGTTACCTCGGCGGGGGTCTTCGATTTTGACACGCTGAAGGTGCACGCAGGCTACGACCCCGCCGACCATCACGGAGCCACCAGTGTGCCTGTCTACGAGACCGCAGCCTTCGGCCTGGGCAGTCCCGAGCGCGCGCAGCGGCTTTTTACCTTTCAGGAGTGCCATCCTACGTACTCGCGCACGGCCAACCCAACCGTCGGCGTGTTGGAGTCGCGGTTGGCGGCCCTGCACGGCGTGCCGGGCGCCGTCGCCGTCGCCTCCGGCATGGCCGCGGTATCCTACGCGCTGCTCAACGCCGTGGGCGCAAGCGGCCGGGTGCTCTCCATCTACCAACTTTACGGTGGCACGCTCGACGCCTTTGCCAGCCTCTTTCCCCAGTTCGCCGTCGACTTCGACGCCGTAGAGGATCCAACGGACCTCACGGAGTTCGCCCGCAGGCTTACCCCCGAGACCAAATGCATCTTCATCGAGAGCATAACCAACCCCCTGGCGACGGTCTTGGACATCGAGGGCATCGCTGCGATAGCGCACGAGCACGGCATACCGCTCATCGTGGACAACACCATCGCAACCCCCTGGCTGCTCAACCCCTTTGAGTTCGGAGCCGACGTGGTAGTCTACTCGGCCACCAAGGCTCTGGCCGGACACGGCAACGCGCTGGCCGGCGTCATACTGGAAAGCGGCGACTTCGATTACGCAAACGGCCGCTTTCCGCACTTCACCGAGCGCCTCTGGGCCTTCAGGAATGCTGAGGACGAGCCGCGCAGCATCCTGGAGGTTTCGCCTCGAACCCCCTTCGTCGGGCGCGTGCGCAACGTGCTGCTCAACTACCTGGGGGCAACCCTTGGCGCCTTTGACGCCTGGCTGGTGCTGCTCGGTATCGACACCTTGAGCGAACGGGTGCACAAGCAATGCGAGAGCACAAAGAGGCTGATCGAGTACCTGCGAACCGAGCCGCTCGTCGACAGGATACTGCACCCTTCCTGCGGCAGCGCAGATGCCGACCTGGTGAAGAAGTACCTGCCACGCGGCGAAGGCTCCGTGCTGAGTTTTAGCTTCAAAGGCAGCAGGCAACAGCAGCAACGCTTCCTGGAGTCGCTCAGGGTCTTTATCTACCAGGCAAACATCGGCGACGCACGCTCCCTGATAATCGACCCCGCGCTGACGACGCACAATGAGCTGACCCCCGCGCAACGCGAGAAACTCGGCCTCGGACTGAGCACCATACGTATCTCCGTCGGCCTGGAGAACCCGTGCGACCTCATCGCCGACCTCCGCCAGGCCTTCGCCGCCGTAAGATAGGCCTTCGCGAGGGACCGGGATTTGCAAAAAGGGCACCCGGAGGGCATACTGTCGTAAGAGGTACCCTGTTACGACAGCACAGAATTGGAGGACCCGATGAAGACTCTCGCGATGCCGGTTACCGCCGATGCGCGCCTGCGACGTTTGGTCGGTAGTCTCGCAGACCGGGACGTTGACGTTTATCTTACCACCCATACCGCCGACATCTGTTGGCTCACGGGTTTTACGAATGTGTTTGATGAGGAGCAGGCTCACCTTGCGCTCATCGCACGTGAGGGGTCTGCCGAGCGCTCCACGTTAGAAACGCATTCTCTCCAACAACCGCTGCTGTTTACCGACGCGCGCTACTCGGCAGCCCTGCGCACACTCGACGCCGAAAAGCGCTGGCGTATCCTCGACGAACATCGTCCGCGCTTTGCCTACGTCGTTGAGCTGTTGCGGGAGTGGTGCGGCGCACACGCACAAGACGGGCAACTGCGCATCGGCATCGAGAGCGATCTGCGGCTCGACGCCTACCGAGCGCTCACCGCGGCACTCGACGAGCAGGATCTTTCTGCGGAGGTGGTGGAACTGCCCAGCCTTGTGACGGGTTTGCGCGCGGTAAAAGACGCGGGGGAGCTTGAGTCGCTCAAGGCAGCGCAGGCTCTCACTGACGCGGCCTTTGACTATATGCTCGGCTACCTGAAAATTGGCCTCACTGAACGCGAAGCGGCCTGCGAGCTGGAGTTCTTCATGCGACGAGCCGGTGCGCAAGGAGTTGCCTTTCCCTCCATCGTTGCCAGTGGGCCAAACAGCGCGAAACCTCACGCGGTGCCCGGAGAACGGGTCTTTGAGCGCGGAGACTTCGTGCTCATGGATTTTGGCGCACGTCTCGACGATTATCGTTCCGACATGACGCGTACTGTTGTACTGGGGAAGGCGAGCGAACAGCAGCGCGCTATGTACGCAGCGGTCCTCGCGGCGCAAAGTGCTGTGATCGAGGCGCTCAAACCCGGCATGACCGGTCTTGAGGCCCAGGGCATCGCCGAGCGCGTCATAGCTGAACAAGGATTTGCCGGCGCGTTCATCCATTCGCTGGGGCATGGGGTGGGCATCGACATCCACGAGTTGCCCCTGCTTGCTCCCAAGGTAAAGACTGCCCTTGAGGTGGGCAACGTGGTCACCGTTGAGCCGGGCGTCTACCTGGAGGGCATTGGCGGCGTGCGCATAGAGGACTACGGCGTCATCACCGAACACGGCTTTGAGCCCTTCACCCATTCCCCCCACGAACTCATCGAGCTGAGCTGAAGGGGGACGGGGCAGTGGTCGGAGCCGAGGACTTCGGGGTAGATGGCTGCCTGCTCGATGCGGTCCTGCAGGTCGTCTGACACGAGGAAGTAGTCGATGCGCCACCCTGTGTTGTTGGCGCGGGCGTTGCCACGGAAGCTCCACCATGAGTAGGCGCCGGCAAGGTCCGGATAGAGATGGCGGAAGCTGTCGGTGAAGCCGGCGTCGAGCAGCGCCTGGAAGTCCGCACGCTCCTCATCGGAAAAACCGGCGTTGCCACGGTTGGGGCCGGGGTTCTTGAGGTCTATCTCGTTATGCGCGACGTTGAGGTCGCCACAGATCACCACGGGCTTGTTGGCGGCGAGCTCGGCGACAAAGCGCGTAAAGGCCGCTCCCCAGGCCAGTCGCAGGTCGATGCGCTTGAGCTCGTCCTGCGCATTGGGCGTATAGCAGCACACGAACCAGTAGTTCTCAAACTCCACGGCGCATAGGCGCCCCTCGGTATCAACGACGGTGGGGTCCGGCAGGCCATGGCCGCCCGCATCCTGGGGTCCAAGCCCGAGCTTGTGGATGGTACGCAGGGGCTTCTCCTTGGAGAATACCGCGGTGCCGGAGTAGCCTTTGCGCTCCGCGTAGCTCCAGGTTTGGTGATAGCTGGCAGGTATCTCAAGCTCCACCTGCCCGGCCTGCAACTTGGTCTCCTGCAGAGCGAACACGTCAGCGTCGAGGGTCTCAAAGACCTCGTAAAAGCCTTTTTTGATGTTTGCCCGCAGGCCGTTCACGTTCCAGGAGATGAGTTTCATGGTGATGCCTTCCGTCATGGTCTGTGCCTTATGGCGTTATCGATTCATAGTATTTTACAGCAGCGCCTTGATGCCGATGAGGATGAGGACCACGCCGCCGGCTATCTCGGCCTTGTCGCCGAGCAGCATGCCGAAGCGACGGCCGAGGACAAGCGCCACCAGGCAGCAGGCAAAAGTGGTCACAGCGATAAGCGGCGCGGCAACGGCTATGTTCGCACCGAGGGCAAGCAGGCTCACGCCTACGATGAGCGCGTCGATGGAGGTTGCGATTCCCTGAGCAAGCAGCGCTCCGAAGGAAAGCGCGCGCGGGCTACCCTCCGCGGGTACCGGACAAGTTCCACCGGCGTCCGCTCCCCCCTGTTTACGCAGCTCGATCAGGGCACGGCTCCCGCCCCACACCATCCTGCCGCCGATGAAGCCGAGGATGACAAGCGAGACGAAACCCGCGTACTGGTCGATGATGTTGGCGGCAAAGCTGCCGAGGAAGTAGCCGGCCAGCGGCATGATGCCCTGGAACAGCCCGAACACCACCGGCTGGGCAAGGCGCTGGGAGCGGCTCGCATGGGGGAAGGCGCATGAATTGGAGATGGTCACGGCAAACGCATCCATCGAAAGCGCAAGGCCGATGATCACTACTTCGATAAAACCCATGTCAATCTGTCCTCTACCTCTCCAGCATAGTGTGTCGCGTGCCGCGCACGCTCTTTGTGCGTCGCCCGCGGTAGCGACCGGACTTACTGAACGCCGCGAAACGGCGTCAGCCGTCCTCTCGACACAATTAAGTATAAAGGGACTTGTGGCAAGGGCCAGCGGTCGTACGGGCATAATTTTCGGTCTCAGAACCGCCGTTTGCCGATTATCCCCCCACACCCTCGAAAGAGCGGCTCTCCCTGCGGTCTATCGGGGTCGCGTTCATCTAGCCTTACTATAACATCCCAATTAAGCGATTGATGTTTATTGGAGAGGACAAAGGAGGGAAGGCTGTTGGGCACTCTATCTATGCCACTCATAGGATTCTTGGTTCTGTTCCCGCTCTTGACGGCCGGTCTGCTGCTTGCTGTCCGCAAGGACAGGGGGCGCGACATAATCGTTGTCGCCTCAGCGGTCCTCATTGTAGCGGGCACCATCTTGTTGGCTGTACTCTACTTCACCGAAGGCCCCTGGCAGGACTCGGTCGACAGTGCTGCCGTCAGCGGAATCGGGGGCGTCGCACTCAGTACGCTCATCACGTATGCGACCCTCGCCATCGACCTGCTTATCGCCGCGTATATCCTCGTGCGGAGCATCCAGCATAAAAAGCCGCTTGCCGGCGTGCTGGCCGTTGTGCAGGCGGGCGTCATCCTGTATTACGAGCTTGTGATCGCCCACAACGTGATCATCGTAAACGACCTGTACGTCGACGGCCTCTCGGTCATCATGGCGCTCATCATCGGCATCATCGGCGGAGGCATCTGCATCTACGCGCTCGGGTATATGAAGGACTTCCAGCATCACGCCGCCCACGCGCATCACACCAGCGTCGCCTCAGAGGGGCGCGCCCATGTTGAGGATCCCGAGGCAGAGGCGTCGCCCAAGGCAAAGGACCGCCGTCCGATGTTCTTTGCCCTCATGTTCCTGTTCCTTTCGGCGATGTTCGGCATCGTGTTCTCCAATAATCTCAACTGGCTACTCTGCGCCTGGGAGCTCACCACGGTCTGCTCGTTCGCCCTCATCGGCTACACGCGCACTGCCGAGGCCATCAACAACTCCTTCCGTCAGATCGTCATGAACCTGCTCGGCGGCCTGGCCTTCGCCATCGCCCTGTTCTACTTGGGAACCCAGGGCATCGGCGAGCTTGACATACTCATCGCCATGGGGAGTATGGGGAAGTTGGTTCTGCCCATCGCGTTCATCGCCTTCGCGGGGATGACCAAGGCGGCGCAGGTGCCCTTCCAAAGCTGGCTGCTCGGCGCGATGGTGGCGCCGACCCCCACCTCCGCGCTACTCCACTCCTCAACGATGGTCAAGGCGGGCGTATTCATCCTCATCAAGCTCGCGCCGACCTTCGGCTGGACGGGCAACGGGCTGATGGTCATGCTCGTCGGGGCGCTCACCTTCCTGTTCTGCTCGGCCATCGCGGTATCGCAGTCCAACGCCAAACGGGTGCTGGCCTACTCCACCGTCGCCAACCTCGGTCTTATCGTGGCCTGCGCGGGCGTGGGCACGGCCGAGGCGGTATGGGCGGCCATCTTCCTGCTCATCTTCCATGCGGCGGCCAAGTCGCTGCTCTTCCTGTGCGTCGGCACCGCCGAGCACCACATCGACAGCCGCGACATCGAGGACATGGACAACCTGTTCGTCCGTATGCCGGTGCTCGCCCGCCTCATGGCGCTCGGCGTCCTCACCATGTTCGCGGCGCCCTTCGGCATGCTCATCTCCAAATGGGCGACTATCGTCTCGCTCGTTGAGACCAGCAACATCACACTGCTCATCATCCTGGCCTTCGGCTCGGCGGTGACCTTCATGTTCTGGGCAAAATGGCTTGGCAAGCTGCTCGGCGCCGCCTCGCGCGAGAAAAGCCTCGAGACCAGCGTACACGCCTCGGAATGGGTATCGCTCGCGCTGATGGCCGTCCTCGTCGTCGGCCTGAGCGCCGGCTTCCCCTTCATCTCCGAGTACGTGGTCGTACCCTACCTCGTCGAGTTCGGCGGGAGCGTCTTCCCCTTTGCCTTCGCCGCGCCGGGCGGCCTTTGGGCAACCGGCTCGCTGGCGACCATCGACTTCGACAACCTGCTCATCATGGCGCTCATCGTGCTGCTCATCATCGTCTGCTTCCTCATCTTCTTCGGCAAAACCGGCAAGAAGGAAGCTGTTGAGGATGTGCGCGCCACAGCAGATGAGCCGGGCGCACAAGACGCGCGCGCGACTCAGGTCGCAAAACCCGCAAAGCGCAACGTGCCCGTCTATCTCGGCGGCGTGGGGCTCGATTTTGAGAACCGCACCTATCGCAACTCGCTGTCTCAGGAGAGCCAGGCCTCGCAGCGCAATTGGTATCTGGAAGGACTGTTTGGGGAGGGTGCGCTTACCCCGGTGGCAAACACCATGTGCATTGTCATCCTGCTTTTGGGCGTGGCGCTTGCTCTTGTGAGTCTGGGGGGGTGGTCGCTATGACGCTGCTTTCCTTTGTCATCGCGCTTGTCGCCTTTGTGGTAGGGGCGCCGGTCCTCGGCTGCCTCATCGCCGGGCTC
>JAITEK010000050.1 GCA_031282085.1 Coriobacteriales bacterium | reverse complement strand
TGGGACAGACGGCGGCACTTGAGCTGGTGGGCGCCCGCCCTGACGTGGGCGCGCTGCTGGTTGACCTTGACGGCAAGGTGCTGATGACAGACGACACGATAGCCGAGCTGCTCTGATGGGGAGGAAGGGCGTCACGCTGGGGCCAGGGGACGGGGCAACTGTCCCACCCGCCCAAACGTTTTCGGTTGTAGCAGAAAGCACTGTGGCTGGGGGGACAGTTGCCCCCTCCCCCTCTGTCCCAGCCCTGCCCCCTGGCCCCAGCGTGACGCGGCGAAGCGTCCTGTTGGGCGTCGGCGTCTTTGTGGTCGCGCTGCTCGCCCAGGCTGGCATCATGCTGTTCGGTGCCTTGCGCAAAGGGCAGACGGCCCACATCACGGACGGCGACGGCGTTGTGCACGAGTTGCCCCTCGACAGCAGCAAGCGCATGGAGATAACAACTGCGCTCGGCTCCAACACCGTTGAGGTCGCCGACGGGCAGATACGCGTGGTGGACGCCACCTGCAAGAACAAGGACTGCGTGCACCAGGGGGCTATCAGCAGTCCCGGACAGACCATCGTCTGCCTCCCAAACCGGCTTGTCATACGCATTGAGGATACTGATTCCAACGGGGACGACGAACACGGCGGCGTTGACGCCATCTCAGGTTGAGGCAGCAATCGGAGGTTATGGAGGCACCATGCGTCTGAGCCCGACCCAACGCCTTACCCGCATCGCCCTGCTCGCAGCGCTCGCCTTAGTCCTCGGTTACCTGGAGAGCATGGTGCCGATACCGGTCTCGATACCCGGGGTGCGGCTCGGGTTGGGCAACGTCTGCGTCCTGCTCGCCCTCTATCTGCTGGACACACGCAGCGCCCTGGCCGTCATGGTGCTCAAGGTGAGCGTGTCCGCACTGCTCTTTGGCTCACCGATGGCCCTCATCTACAGTGCCGCAGGCGGCCTGCTCTCCTTTGGCGGTATGTGGCTCTTGCGGCGCTGGGACAAGGTGAACATAATCGCCGTGAGCATCGTAGCAGCCGTCCTGCATAACATCGCCCAGGTCCTCGTGGCAACGGCGTTGCTGGCAACACCTGCCATCCTGCTCAACCTGCCTATCCTCGCCGTTGTCGCCTGCGTGACAGGCGCCCTGACGGGAACCGTCGCCGCCCAGGTTATCCGTGCTTTAGGCGCAAGCAGGCGTTAGGGAGTACCCTGGGACAGGGGTACGGGGCAAATGTCCCCCTTCCGTCAACCAACCCCAAACAAACGGTAGAAAAAAGACGGGAAAAGTTGAGCTTCCCCCTTGTTAGAGATGTCTAATAGTGCTATTGTGTTCGAATATCCTAACTTTAAGGGGCAGGTACAGGGTTGACCTTCAGGGGATTTCGGCTCTATGCGGAGAAGGGAGGTGCGCCTCCATCTATTGTTTCGTTCGATCCGTGCGAGAAAGAAGGGAAACCATATGGGAAAGAAAAAGACCATCTCGGTGCTGTGCGCACTGGCACTGGTCGCAAACCTGTTAGTGGGCGCATCGGCGTTTGCCGGGCAGGACGAGGCTGTTGAGGACAGCCTTGGGCCAACGGCCCCTCTTGAGGAGGCCGTGGACGCTGAAGGTGCCGAAGACGCTGTCGAGGCAGCAGGGCCTGCTGAGGAGACAGCTGAGGAGACAGCAGAGGAAGCGGCCCCCTCCCCCAAGGAGGATGTCGCTTCCGTCGATGAGGAGGCAGAAGACGGGGGCCTTTCCCCGCTTTCGATCCTCCTTGAAGAGATCGTAGCAAGCTTTATACCCCAAGCGACCGACGTCACGCTCCTCGGCGCTGAGGCCGTTGCCGTCCCGGGCACCGCCGATGTGGCCAACTACGTCGTCCTGTCCGTAAGCGGCGATGACAGCTCCGTGGCCTACAGGCTTGACGGCAGCGCGGCAACGCCGAGCGCGGTGTACACCGACGGCGCATCCAAGGTCATCAAGCTCGCGGTGCCTGCGGGCACATCAGGCACCGTCACCGTCACGAGCGAGGGCGCCGATACCGACGTAAGCGGGCCTGTCACCATCGCCACGGCAGGCGTCGCGGCCCCGGATGTGCTGTATGGGGCCACACAGATGGCCTTCAGCGAGTTCTTTTATGACGTGACGGCCGGCATCGCCGACGTGCAGCCGGCAACGACCAGCTTCGCCGCCGCAGGGGCGGTGGCTGCCCCGGAGCCCTTCATAGCCCAGGGCACCAGGAGCGGCGAGCTGTACCCTGGCAACATCACCTGGGCGGCCAGCAGCGGCCAGCCGGCGGTCGACGCCGTCTCCACGGCGACCTTCGGCGACGGGGGCGTGCACTACTCGGTCTCCAAGGCCGTTGCCACCAACTATGACGACGACATCAACAGCACCGGCGAGGGCCATGCGCTTACCGGCATCCGCTCGGTGGACGTGGCCGTCAGCTTCGACCTGCTGGCCAACGCCACGCTGCTCGACGCGCTGGGCGAGGCGACCGCGCAGTCGTCCGCCGTCCTGGGCAAGGCCGCAAACGTCGCCTGGGCCGACGCCTCGGGGATCTACAAGCCCAAGCACCTGTTCGCCGACGCCTCCTGGGGGGCGCGTGCCGACACCGCCCTCAACGCGGCCGGCAAGTCCTTCCCCGCGCTTGCCGAGCCCACGACGAGCTACGGCGGCAACTGGACCACCAAGCAGTACACGGTCAACTTCAACCTGGCCGCACAGGGCATCGGCGCCGAGGCGTTCTGGGACGACTACCTCGAGTACATCTACGGCGGCTACATCGAGAACACCGCGACCGGCGAGCGCGAGCCCCTCGTCTGGCTGCAGAACCTGTTCTCCCACCGTATGCACCAGAACTTCGACGTCTCGATAAACGACAGCATCTTCCCACGGTTTGGCAGCTTCACCTTCCCCGGGGACTTCAAGATAGTCGTCTTTGCCGAGGGTTTTGAGGACATCGTCTTGGAGGGCGTGCACCTGGGCTCCTACATCAACGGCGATGCCGCCATTGAGCAGGGCACGACTTTTAATGTGGACCCAGCTGTCCAGTCAACATGGTTTGAGAATGCCCAGCTCCACATCCAGGGAGCGGCGGTCTCCTACGCCGCAACCGCCAAACTCTACAAGGGCAACGAGGAAGTAAGCTCCTCGCTGTACTACTTCGAGGAGGATAACGGTGAGATTGCCTTAAACTTCCAATCGGCCTTCTTTACAGGCGATTTCCAGGGCTCCTACACCGCCCGGTTGGTTCCTGACACCGATGATGTGAAGTCCAAGCCTTTGACCTTTACGGTCAACAAGCTGGTAGCCTGGCCGACGCTGTCCGTTGAAGACGGGGCGCAAAACGTCGCCTCTGCCAAGGACGAGGCCACGCCTCTGAGCGTACCGGTCAACAAGAAGGTCACCTTAGGCAACGCCGATTTGGCAAAGACCTTTATAGTGAGTGGCCGCGGCGCCAGCACGATACAAGACCTCACCGACACAAACGCCACGGTGACCGTCACTAACGTCATCAAGCGCGATAGCACCGCCGACCCGTACTACCTCGACTTCTCCACGCTTACCGTGGGGCACACCTACCGTCTCAGCTTGGCGACCACCAACTACTCGGTTGCCACAGCGACTACGCCGACCACGACGCTGAGCTACTACGTCACCGTGGTCGCCGCGCAGGCGCCCGGCCCCCAGACCGTTACCGATCCTGCGACCGGCATAACGGTTAGCGCTGCTGCTGGCATCCCGCTCGACGAGTTGGAGATCACCGAGATCACCAATCTGGCCGTCGCGGGGCTTAGCTGGCTGAAGCACACGGAGCGCGACCTGTCCGCTGCCTACGACATCCACTTTGCCTCCTATGAGCTCGCGCAGGGCGAGACCATAACCATCTCCTTCCCGCTCAAACAGGGCGTCGCAGAAGATGGTGACAAGGTGCTCGTACACCACGGTCACGATGTGGCGGGCAAGCGCTACGCGGCGCTTGAGCCCGTAGCGGCCAATGGCCGTATCGAGGTTACCGTCTCCAGCCTTTCGCCCTTTGCGCTCCATGAGGGAGAAACCGGCACGGACGGCGAGGAGGAAACGAGGGAAGATACCGGCACGGAGAACAAAGAGGATACCGGCTCAAAGAGCGATACTGACTCAGAGAGCGATACTGACTCTACGATCCCCGACACAGGCGATTCCAACGGATCCCAAATGTTCTTTGCGGCCCTTCTGTTCATGGCCTTGGGAGCGCTGGGGTTGTTTGGGGCATATCTTCGCCGCGACACCGACCCTCGCTTTAAACCAATCCCCCGGAGGAAGAACTCCTGAGTCTGATTGAGCTCCGCTCACCCAGCACACGCTCGCAGAAAGGGGCCGCAATCGCGGTCCCTTTCTCGTGTTATTTTTGTCATTCCCGGCCGGAGGCCGGGAATCTTTGGCTGCGCCAGCAGCCAACTTCATACTAAGAACGCGAAGCGCGACACACGGTTGCCGCGGCAGTCGTGCGTCGCGCGCTGCGCGTGCTCTCTACGCGTCGCTCGCTATCGCTCGCGACTGGATTCTGGGACAAGCCCAGAATGACGGGCTTTTTTGTGCGTCACCCTGCCCGTCATGCTGGCTTTATGCCAGCATCCAACCGGGCGCGATAGCGCCCGGACTTACTAAACACCGCGGGACGGCGTCAGCCGTTCTCGTGACACGGTTAATCGTTATATGAGGGGTTTAACGGCGGAGACGGCGGCGCAGAGGCGGTCTGCAAAGCGTGAGAGCACCTCGGAGTCATTGCTTCTCAGATGTATGTGCAAAGCGCGCCGACCCCGCTGTGACAACGCGGCAAAGTCGGCGTGGGCCTGAGTGGCAGCAAGCTGCCCCAGGGTAAAGCCCGCATCAGGGACGGTGATGTCCTCATCCTCATCCGCCGAGAGAACCAGGAAGACGCCGGTGTTCGGCCCTCCTTTGTGGAGCTGCCCGGTCGAGTGCAGGTAGCGTGGGCCTATCTCAAGACAGGAGACGACCCCCAGACGACTCGCCACGCGATTGCGCATCCGCTCAAGCGCCTCGCGTCTCCCATAGCCGCGGAAGGGCAAGAAAGCGTTAAGCGCAAAGTAATCGCCACCCTTCAGCGAACCGAACAGCGTGCGGAGCGCCTGGTCCACCGAGAGTTCCGTCTCATCCCCAACGACGCTCGCACCGTCGCTGCCCAGAAGGGCCGAGCTGACGCGCAAGCTGCCGATGATGCCCTCGCCGAAGACGCGCTCAAGGCAGCCTGACGAACCGTCGATGCTGCCAACACCTGCAAGCAGCTCCTTTACCAGGCGCTTCGTCAACTCAACGTCGGGCTGGTCGAAGGGGAAGACCTCCATCAGTATCCCCAAAAAGGCAATGGCATACTCCCAGACGACAAAGCGAGAGAACACCTCAAAGGGCGTGCTGACGTTATAGCACAACCGGGGGATGTTCGCATCGATGTGAGCGATAGACTCGCGGAAACCCTCGCAGTTTCCCACTTCGTAGGTGATGACGCTGCGGTCGAGACGAGGGACGGAGAGTATGCTCGCATCGACCTCGACGTTCGGCAGGATGCCCCTCCCCTCCTTGCCAAGCGACTCGGCGACCAGTTGCTCGACCCACAGGCCGAATACCTGCCCGGACGGCGGCAAGACGAGCGAGAATTTATCGCGCCCCGCCCGGTAGTTGCCGTGTAGGAAGCAGGCCAGTTTGAGAGCGGGATTGCTGGCGTCGTCACGCGCGCAATCCTGCTCGGTCTTGAGGACAGAGGCGATAAGCGCCTCGAGGTCCAAGCCGACGAGCGCGGCGGGGAACAGCGTAAACGCCGTCAGCGCGGAGAACCGCCCGCCCACATTCGAGGGGGAGGTGAGGATGAGCCGGTAGCCCTTCTCACGCGCGAGCTGCTCCAGGCCGCTGTCCGCGTCGGTGATGGCCGCAAACCGCTGCGCGGCGGCGTCCTGTCCGAGGAGCCCGCAGACATAGTGCCAGGCCACGCGCTCGAGCATGAGCGGCTCGATGGTCGAGCCGGACTTGCTTGAGACGACGTAGAGGGTACGCGCGGGGTCGGAGCTGCCAAGGATATGGCTGACGAATGTCGGAGAGAGGGAGTCCATCGTGCGGAAGGCCACTCCGTTGGCTCCGTTTATCTCATGGAGCTTGGTGATGGTCATGGCCGCTTGGGACGAGCCGCCTTGTCCTATGAGGACAACGGCCTCAAGCCCCTCGGCGCGGATGACGTTGGCGTGCGCCTGTATCTCGGCTATGGGCAGCGGCGGGGCGGAGCAGAGCCGCGTCCAGCCGAGAAGCCGCGCAGCCCGCTCGGTGTCGTCGGGATGCGCGTTGAACAACGTCGCGTCGCCTGCCCCCAGACGCGACGGTGCCTTGAGGGTCAACAGACGCTCAAGGCACGTATCGTGTGATGTGTTACGTGGCGGCATAAACCAGCCTGACCATGCCGGAAGACCGGCGTTTACTCGCTCGCCTTGGACTCAGTCGTCTCGGTTTCCTCAGCAGGAGCCTCCTCGGCAACTTCAGCAGCGGCCTCCTCAGCGGGAGCCTCTACCTCAGCGGGCGCCTCAGCGGCGGCCTCAGCCTCGGTGGCCTCGGCAGCCTCGGCGACAGCCTCATCAGCGGCCTCAGCGGCTACCGCAGCGTCCTTCTTCTTGGAGGCGCCCTTGGCAGCGGTCTTCTTGCCAGCAGCCTTGGCGGCAGGCTTTGCCTCCGCGTCCTTATCGGCCTTCTTCTTGGTCAGCGGCTCCAAGACCAGCTCCATGATAACGATGGTAGCGGAGTCGCCGCGACGCGTGCCCAGGCGCAGGATGCGCGAGTAGCCACCGGGGCGTCCCTCGAACATGCCCTGCTCCACCTTTGAGAATATCTCGGCTACGAGGTCCTTGTCTCCCAGCTTGGCGATGGCAAGACGGCGTGCGTGCACGTCTCCACGCTTTGCCCAGGTTATCACGCGGTCCACGTCGCCCCGTATCTCCTTGGCGCGCTCCAGCGTGGTCTTTATGCGGTCGTTGGCAAAGAGATTGGCGACCAGGTTCTTCTTTATGGCCTTGGTATGGCTGGCGTCAGTGCCCAGCTTGCGGCCCTTCTTATAGTGTCTCATGTTGTTTCCCTTATCCCGTTAGCAGCTCAGGGTCTTTGTCACGGCTTGAGGCCGAGGTCCATCGACTGAAGTTTGTCCTTGACTTCCTCGATCGACTTGGCGCCGAAGTTGCGGATATTGAGCAGGTCGTTCTCGGAGAACTCGACCAGCTGACGCACCGAATGGATGCCCGCGCGCTTGAGGCAGTTGTACGAGCGGACGGACAGGTCGAGGTCCTCTACCTGCTTCTCGAGCTCGGTGTTCTTTCCCAAGCCCTCAGGGGCGAAGATGCTCGGCGCCTCGCTTATCTGTTCATCGTCGGACAGCAGCAAGAACGCGTCCATGTGCTGGTTGATGATGTTGGCAGCGCGCACAACCGCGTCCTGCGGCGTGATAGAGCCGTTGGTCTCAACCTCCAAGACGAGTTTGTCGTAGTCGGTACGCTGTCCCACGCGGGTGTCCGTCACGTCCATGGTGCAACGACGCACGGGCGAGAACAGCGAGTCGATGGGGATAACGCCGATGGGGTCATCGTTGCGTTTGTTGCGTTCGGCCGAGATATAACCGCGCCCGATACCGATGCGCACGCTCATCTCAAGACGACCGCCGTCGGCGAGGGTCGCGATAACCTGCTCGGGGTTGACGAGGTCAAAGCCCGCCGGAATGCTCAAGTCGGCGCCGGTGACCACGGCAGGCCCCACGGCGTTTATGGTCGCGGTCGCCTCCTCGGAGGTCTCCAGCGTGCTGAACACAAGGCCCTTCACGTTGAGTGCGATGTCGGTGACATCCTCAATGATGCCATCAGCGGCGGAGAACTCGTGTTGTATCCCCTCGATGTGGATCGCTGTCGCGGCAACCCCGTCCAAAGACGAGAGCAGCACACGACGCATACTGTTGCCCAAGGTCTGACCATACCCACGCTCCAGCGGCTCGACGATGAACCGCGAGAGCGTATCGTTGACCGGTTCGACCATGACCTGTGGTCTCATGAACTCTGTCATCTAAAACGCTCCTTAAAAGAATCTGTTACTTCGAGTAGAGCTCGACGATGAGCTGTTCGCGGATGTCGAGATCGATCTGGTCGCGCGCGGGAAGCGCAAGCACGGAGCCCTGCAACTTCTCAATGTCGACTTCCAGCCACTGGGGAACCTCGGTCTTCTCGTTGGAGATGAGCGAGGTCTTTATCACGAGAAGGTCACGTGCCTTGGGCGCTACCGCCACCAGGTCGCCCGCCTTCACGCGAAACGAGGGGATGTCTACGCGACGCCCGTTCACGTAGATATGGCCATGGCGCACCTGCTGACGGGCCTCATCGCGCGACTTCGCAAAGCCGAGACGATAGACTACGTTGTCGAGCCGGGACTCGAGGATGCGCAGCAGGTTCTCACCCGTTACACCCTGCTGACGGGTGGCCAGCTTGTAATAGCCACGGAACTGCTTCTCAAGCAGGCCGTAGACGCGCTTGGTCTTCTGCTTCTCACGGAGCTGAAGACGGTATTCGCTTTCCTTCACACGTTTCTTACCGGCCTCACCCGGCGCGTAGGGACGACGCTCCACCGCACATTTGTCGGAGTAGCAGCGGTCCCCTTTCAAAAAGAGCTTATTTCCTTCACGGCGACAGAGTCTGCAATCCGCGCCTGTGTATCGAGCCATATTGGTTTGTCCTTTCCGTACTACACGCGACGGCGCTTGCGTTGGCGTACGCCGTTGTGCGGGATAGGTGTGCAATCCTGAATGCTCGCAATCTCCAGGCCAGCAGCCTGAAGGGTGCGAATGGCGGTCTCGCGGCCGGAGCCGGGACCCTTCACAAAAACCGTCACCTTGCGCAGGCCATGCTCCTGGGCGATCTTCGCGGCAGCCTCAGCCGCCATCTGCGCCGCAAACGGCGTAGATTTGCGAGAACCCTTAAAGCCCACCGTGCCGGCACTCTGCCAGGTGATGACGTTGCCTTGTGGGTCGGTAAGACTGATGATGGTGTTGTTGAACGTGGATTTGATATGCGCCTGTCCCACAGCGATGTTCTTGCGCTCTGAGCGCTTGATGCGGGTGCGCACCTGCTTCTTGGCAGCCAT